>NZ_JBNDHS010000014.1:0-86768 GCF_056755095.1 Rhizobium sp. SVR5-9E
CCCATCCGTGGTCAATGGCCGCCGATCATATCGAGAGCGTGACTACAGCTTGCTCGCACTGCCCGCGCTCCATCATCGTTTTGCCTCAGGTTCGCTGAACCTAAGGGGAAATATGTAAAAGGCTCCCGAAGGAGCCTGAAACATCTTGAATTTCAAGTAATTGGATGGTGGGCGTGACAGGGATTGAACCTGTGACCCCTACGATGTCAACGTAGTGCTCTCCCGCTGAGCTACACGCCCATCCGATGGCGGCGCATAGATCACAAAACCTTGGGAACCGTCAATAGGCTTTTTTGAAGTTTTGTGACGCGCCAACGGAATGCCTTATGCGGCAAGCATTTTGTTCACTTCTTCGACGAGATCGCGAAGGTGGAAGGGCTTGGAAAGCACCTTTGCATCCTTCGGCGCCTTCGAATCAGGGTTCAAGGCGACGGCGGCAAACCCAGTGATGAACATCACTTTGAGGTCCGGATCGAGTTCCGTCGCACGGCGGGCGAGCTCGATGCCGTCCATTTCCGGCATGACGATATCGGTCAGCAGCAGCGAAAAGGGCTCTTCGCGAAGCCTGTCGTAAGCGCTTGCGCCGTTATCGTAGGAAAGAACCTTGTAACCAGCCTTTTCAAGCGCCTTTACGAGGAAGCGGCGCATGTCGTTGTCGTCTTCGGCAAGCAGTATCTTCTGAGTCATTATCCAGACCGATGGTGATAGGTTTTGGTGGGAGGTTCCAGCCATTTACACTAGACTTTGCCCGGTAAACAACCGGTGAATTGGCTAGCCGTGGCTGTCATCCCCTATCCATAGTATGGACTTGAGGTAACGCAACTGGCAACATGGGCGAAGCAGCCGTCCTATCACATGGTTAAGAGGGAAAAAGGTGCCGGAAATCCGCGAATACGAGCTTTTTGAGATCCGTGAGCCCGTGTCGCAGACCATTCCATTCGTTTATAACTCTCCCCATAGTGGCCGTATTTATCCACCGGAATTTATCGCCCAGTCGCGGCTCGAAGGCATTTCCATCCGCCGATCGGAGGATCACTATGTCGACGAGCTGTTTGCAGCAGCCAGTCTGCTCGGCGCGCCTCTGCTTCTCGCCAACTTCCCTCGCGCCTATCTCGATGTAAACCGCGAGCCTTACGAGCTCGATCCGCGCATGTTCGAGGGGCTCCTGCCCCCCTATGCGAACATCAATTCGCTGCGTGTCGCAGGCGGGCTGGGGACGATTCCGCGGATCGTTGCCGAGAACATGGAAATCTATGCACGGCGGCTTAGGGTGGAGGAGGGGCTCGACCGCGTCGAGAGCGTCTACAAGCCTTATCATGCCGCGCTGCGCCGCTTGATCGCGCGTACCCACGTGCAGTTCGGCTTTGGCGTGTTGATAGATTGCCATTCGATGCCGGGCAACGTGCGGGTCGCAGGCAGCAATGCGCGGCCGGACTTCATCATCGGTGACCGGTATGGCACCAGTGCTTCGGCGGAGCTGTCGCGAACGGCGATCAGCATCCTCGAGGAAATGGGCTTTACGGCGATCCGCAACAAACCCTACGCCGGGGGCTTCATTACCGAGCACTACGGCCGTCCCTCGCGGGGTTTACATGCGCTGCAGATCGAAGTGAACCGGGCCATCTACGTCGATGAAGTCACATTGGAAAAGCGCGCCGACTTTCCGCTGATCGTTAAGGCTGTTACCAGTTTCATGCAGCAGATGGCGAGCTATGTGCAGCAGTTCGCGTCCGACACGGCGCTTGCGGCCGAGTGAGCTGCCAAACAGCGGTCAAAAAAGAGCCGCGCTGTGCAGCGCGGCGAGTCTAGGGAGGAAACACCCAAGGAGGGCATTTACAGTCGAGAGACTGCATGAGGAGAGTATTGCTGCGATGCACAATTGTCAATCATTATTTTGCACTGCAAAAAAATCGGGCAGCTATTGGCGCCTTGCTTAGTGCAGTTGCATTCGAAGGCAGTTCCGCTATGAAAAGCGGCACTATCGCCAGAAAACGGATGTTTCATGCTTCCCGACCGCTCGTTCTTCAATCGCTTGGCGGAAGCCGCTAAGGCGGAAACCCTGCCACGGTTCCGCTCCGGCCTTGATGTCACGAACAAGCTTTCAAGCGGCTTCGACCCCGTTACCGAGGGCGATCAGGCGGCGGAAGCCGCAATCCGAAAACTAATCGAAGAGCATTTTCCCGACCATGGCATTCTTGGCGAGGAACACGGCAATATGGGCCTCGATCGCGAATATGTCTGGGTGATCGACCCCATCGATGGAACGCGCGCCTTCATTTCCGGCCTGCCGGTATGGGGAACGTTGATCGGGCTGCAGAAGAACGGCCGGGCGATCATGGGCATGATCGAACAGCCGTTCACCGGTGAACGCTATTTTGCCGATCAAAACGGCTCTATCTACTCGGGGCCGGAGGGCGAACGGCGGTTGAGGACGCGCGATTGCGGCACGCTTTCCAACGCGATCCTTTTCACCACCTCGCCGCATCTCTTTACCGGCGAAGAAATGGACAGGTATCGCAAGGTCGAAAGCCAAGTCCGGCTCTTCCGCTACGGTATTGATTGCTATGCCTATGCACTGCTTGCGGCCGGCCATGTCGATCTCGTGATCGAAAATGGTCTGAAGCCCTACGATGTCGGCGGGATCATTCCGGTGATCGAGAATGCCGGCGGCATCGTCACGACTTGGGACGGCGGACGGCCGGAGAACGGCGGCTCGATCATTGCCGCCGGAAGTCGGGCCGTTTACGAGCAGGCGCTTGCGCTTCTGCGCTAGGCCTCTACCCGCTCAAACACCGATTCCCTCAACTTTTTCAACGGCCTCGGCGTCGCTGCCCGGAATAAAGGCGTTGAGCGCTGCCAGGGCGGCTGCGCGATAGACGTCGCGCTCCTGAAAAATCTCATGCCGGGCGCCGTTGACCGGCACGAGCTGTCCCGCGCGGAAATAACGGGAGAGCCGCTCCTGCGCGATGTAGGGCACGACGCCGTCGCGGGTCGGGGCAATGACGACTGTCGGTATGTTGATCGAGAAAAGGTGGTTCGGCGTCAGGACCTTGTCGATCGTCGTGAAGCATTCACGCAGCCAGCGCGCAGTCGGCGGACCGAGCATCAGTTCCGGATGCTCCTTCATCATCGTGATGTTCCGCTCGAAACGCACCTCGTCGGAGGTAAGCGGATTGTCGCGGAACGGCAGCTCCGGCATTTTGCGGGCCAACGGCAGCGATCCAAGGCCGAGCGAGCAGGCCGTGGCGGCGAGACGGCGAATGGTTGCGGTGGACGCGACCTGGCCGATCAGGCCTAGGAACGGCGCGGACAGCACCATGCGCTCGATGCGTGTTCCAAGATAAGGCGCAGCCGAAAGCGCAATCAGGCCCCCGGTCGAATGGCCGAGCAAATAGAACGGTAGGCGGGTGTCGGGCAGTACCA
Organism: Rhizobium sp. SVR5-9E; assembly: GCF_056755095.1. NCBI lineage: Bacteria > Pseudomonadati > Pseudomonadota > Alphaproteobacteria > Hyphomicrobiales > Rhizobiaceae > Rhizobium > Rhizobium sp. SVR5-9E. Next base: position 3,424 of record NZ_JBNDHS010000014.1, read on the forward strand.
CCTTTTCCAGAAAGGTGTCGAGGTCCCGCTCATAATCGGAAAAGCGTCGCACGTGGCCATGCTGGCGCTTCTTGATGAGCCGCGGCGAGCCGCCCTGGCCGCGAAGATCGAAGGTCGCAACCCAGAGGCCTCTTGCCGTCAGATCGCGGATCGTCTCAAAATACTTCTCTATGTACTCGTTGCGCCCCTGAAGAATGACGACGGTACCCTTCGCGACCGAAGCGTCGGACCGAAACACGGCGTAGCGCAGCTTCCATCCATCGTGCGTCTCGAAGTAGCCCTCGGTGCAGTTTTCCGGGACCGGGTTATCAGGTGTCGAGATGAGGACGCTGTCCATGAGCCTGCTTTCGATGCCGCCTGATCGTAGGCATAATCAACGGCCACTGAAAATCAACTGCTAAGGGACAGTACGGATAAAAAGAGACCGGCGGGGCAATTGAGGAGTACCCGGCGCCGGCCATAAGGCGGACTGAAGAAGAAGGGACGATGCACTTCAGCCATCGGGCCAGTTTTAATACCCGACAATATGGAATTTACAGATGCACTGCTGAACAGACGCCGAACCTTGCGTTCATGCCCCGTTCACCGTGCTTTGAAGAGGACTTGAACTTCGGAAAGACCATCACCATCTCAATTTTGCGGGCGCCAAACGGGTCCGCGGAACCGTCCCGAAGCTGCCGAATATGGGGTTTCAGGGCATATTTATCGCAACACGTCGCTTCCCAGGAGGACACAATGCGTCACGTAGACTTCTCTCCCCTTTATCGTTCCACCGTCGGTTTCGATCGTCTTTTCACGATGCTCGACAGCCTTGCTCAGCCGGATCAGGGGCAGACCTATCCGCCCTACAACATCGAGCGCACCGGCGAAAACACCTACCGCATTACCATGGCCGTTGCTGGTTTCGATGAAAGCGAGATCTCGATCGAAGCTCAGGCTCACGCTCTGACCGTCAAGGGTGAAAAGAGCGAAGAAAATGCGGAAGGCAGCGAATTCCTCTATCGCGGCATCGCCAAGCGCGCCTTCGAGCGCCGCTTCCAGCTTGCCGACCATGTCGAGGTGACGGCCGCTTCGCTGAAGAATGGCCTGCTTCACATCGACCTTCTTCGCAGCATTCCGGAAACCATGAAGCCTCGCAAGATCGCGATTGCTGCAGAGCCGGTAAGCGCGCCGAAGGCTATCGAGGCTCAGGTCGCGAACTAACCGATCCCTCTGAGGACAGGATAAGCAGCGGCGCTCGTTTGAGCGCCGCTTTTTTATTGCCGGGCGGTCAGGCCGGATGGACCGATTCCCTATCCCTTACCCGCCGCCATCTCGGATGCGGCTATTTGACTGGCGCGGCGGGCGTCCATTCCGCCACGAGATCGAGCAGGCCCGGAAAGCGTTCGTTCAGGTCTTCGGCGCGGACGCGGCTGCGACGCTCAAGGCCATATTGCCGCTGGCGGATGAGACCAGCCTCGCGCAGCGCCTTGAAATGGTGTGTCAAAGAGGATTTCGGCCGGTCGAAACCGAACCACCCGCAGGTATGGTCATAGTCTTCCGACTCCAACAGCAGCCTACGAATGATGGTGAGGCGCAGAGGATCGGCGAGCGCCCCCATGACCGTTTCCAATCGCAATTCATCAATTGCGGGTTCCGGCAAGGCCGGGGGCCGGTGGTGCGCGGGATCTTCGATGGCGATGTGCTGTTTGGACATGCAGGCATCTATAGCACCATGTACGACTTTTGTCGAACCGTATTGTACGAATTATCCCGAACTACTATAGTACGAAAAAGATCGTACAGCCGGAGTCGTCTTCATCATGACAGTCCAATCCCAATCAGATGCTGATCCGCGCTATGCAGCAGAGGCGCCGCCATGGCGGATGTGGGCGGCGGCCTGGATCGTAACGGCGGTTTTCATCCTCTCGAACTCTGCGACGCCCCTCTATGTCCATTGGCAGGGTGAGATTGGTTTTTCGTCAGCAACCCTCACTGTTATCTTCGCGGCTTATATCTTCGGCCTACTGCTTGCGTTGCTCGTCGCCGGACAGCTTTCCGACCGGTATGGGCGCAAACCGGTTCTGATCCCGGGTCTCCTCGCCGCGATGGCGGCCTGTCTCCTGTTTGCCGCGGCCGAATCCGTGGCAATGCTGGTGATCGCACGTCTGTTGTCAGGCATTGCCGTTGGCGTGATTGTGTCGGCCGGGATGGCGTCGGTCGTCGATTTGGGTGGTCCGGAGCGCCGAAAAACCGCATCTCTTGCGGCGTCCGTGGCAATGGTTCTGGGGGCGGGCCTAGGCCCGCTGCTCGCCGGTGCCTCGGCACAGGTGCTTTCGCAGCCCGTATTGCCGATTTTTGCGGCGGAGTTCCTGATACTCGTCAGCGCGTTCATCGCGATCGCAATCCTGCCGCTGAAGCGTTCAGCGCCGAGTGACGGCTGGCGGCTGCGTCTGCCTGGCGTGCCACAGCCAAACCGCAAGCACCTTGCCTTCGGAATAGCAGTGTTCGGTCCCGGTATTACGGCAACATCCTTTGTGTTGTCGCTCGGTCCGTCGCTCCTTTCGCGGCTTCTCGATGTCACCAGCCCGCTTGTTGCCGGAGGCATGGCCTGCGCCATGTTCCTGACGGCGACAGGCGTTCAGTTCGCCGTCCGCCGTCTCCCGGTCAGGACGATCTTCATGATCGGGTCGGCGGCGAGCGTCGTGTCCATGTTGGGCATTGTGGTTGCAGTGAACGGCTCGATCGCGACTGTATTGGTCGCCGCCGCGCTACTGGCGGGTGCCGGGCAGGGCCTCGGACAATTGGGCGGGCTGACGCTGATCGGCCTGCATGTACCGGCTCATCGTCGCGCCGAGGCCAATGCGGTTCTCAATTTCGGCGGGTACATCCCGGCCGGATTGCTGCCCGTCGCGACAGGCTATCTCATCGATCTGACAGGCTTTGCTGCGGGCGCCACGGCGTTCGCCATCCTTCTTGCTACAGTTGCGATCGGCGGCGCGGCGTTTGTCGCCGCCCGCTTGACGAAGGAGTAGGGAGCTTGGCGCACTGTTCGCTGGAGGTTGCCTACGCGGCTTTGGTTGCCGCGGCGACCTTCTCTTCGGTTATCCTTCGTGCTGCCGCGGCCGCGTACTTCTGGGCGATCACGGCGCCGACCATCAACTGGATCTGGTGGAAGAGCATCAGCGGCAGAACGATGGCGCCGATCGACTGGCCGGCGAAAATGACGCTTGCCATCGGTACACCGCTTGCCAGGCTCTTTTTCGAGCCGCAGAAAGTGATGGTGATCTCGTCGGCCTTGTTGAAGCCGAGAAGGCGGCTGCCGTGCATGGTGAAGGCGAGCACGAAAGCGAGCAGCAGCGTGTCGAGAACAATGACGACGGCGATGTCTCGCGGCGAAAAGGTGTGCCACAGACCCTCGACGACTGCCGTGCTGAAGGCCAGGTAAACGACCATCAGGATCGAGCCGCGATCGACGGGCATCAGGATTTTCTTCTTCGAACGGATCCAGCCGCCGATCCAAGGCTCCAGAACCTGGCCGACGATGAATGGGGCGAGGAGCTGCAATAGGATCTGTTCCAGGGCGTCCCAGGAAAAGCCGCCATGGCCGCCGACCGAAAAGAGCAGGCCGACGAGCAGCGGCGTGAGGAACATGCCGAAGATGTTCGAAGCCGATGCGGAGCAGATCGCCGCGGGCACGTTGCCGCCTGCCATCGAGGTAAAGGCGATCGAAGACTGAACCGTGGACGGCAGCACGCAAAGAAACAGAATGCCGAGGTAAAGCGGCTTCGGCAGGATTGACTCCGGAATGAAGCCGAGCGCCATGCCGAGCAGCGGGAACACGGCGAATGTCGTCAGAAGAATGACGATGTGCAGCCGCCAGTGCAGGAGGCCTGCGATGACGACCTCGCGGGAAAGGCGCGCGCCATGCAGAAAGAAGAGCAGCGCGATGGCCAGCGTCGTGGCGTCGCCGAAGTAGTTGGCAAAGGTGCCGCTTGCCGGAAGGAGCGAGGCAAGGATGACGGTGCAAACGAGCAGGATTGTAAATGTATCGGGCAAAAAGCGGCGCATGAAGTTATCTCGGGACTCCAGAAGTTCATTGCCTTGTCTCAAATTATGATTCAGGATGCAAGGAATAACAGTTATCGTGAATCGAGATTGTCATGCTTGATCTTACGCAGCTGCGCAGCTTTGTTGCCGTCGAACAGATGGGCAGCTTCACGCTCGCGGCCGAGCGCCTCGGCCTCGGGCAATCGACAGTCAGCCAGCATATCCAGCGGCTTGAGACCGCGCTCGGTCGCAAGCTCCTGGCGCGCGACACTCATAGGGTCGTTCTCACGGCAGATGGCGAAGCCTTGCTCTCACACGCCCGAACGATGCTTTCCATCGAAGGCGAGGTGCAGGCGCTGTTCAAGAGCACTCGTCTGCGCGGCCGGCTTCGCCTCGGCGTCTCGGAAGATTTTGTAACGAGCCAGCTGTCGGCGGTCCTGGAGGACTTCGTGCGGTCGCATCCGTCGGTGGACCTCGAGCTTACGGTGGCATTGTCGGGCGCGCTTTATGAGATGCAGGACAACGGCGAGATCGATCTGGTGCTCGCGAAACGCCGCCTCGGCGATGCGCGCGGTCGGCTTATCTATCGCGAGCCGTTGGTCTGGCTGGCGCGCGATCCCGAATATGTGTTGGCACAGACGCCTCTGCCGCTCATCGCCTTTCCGGCGCCCAGCGTCACACGGAGCATTGCCCTGGAAGCCCTCAGCCAGAAGCAGGTGCCTTGGCGGATCGTCTGTACCTGTGGCAGCCTGAGCGGCCTGACGGCGGCCGCACGGGCCGGAATGGGCCTACTGGTGCAGCCACGCAGCATGGCCCCATCGGGATTGAAAGAAATCAGCACGGCGAGGCTGCCGGCACTGGAAGATGTGGAATTCGTGCTGGTGCCGCGCAAGGGCGCCGATCAGGCGCTTGTCGCGGCGCTGTCGGACGACATCCTCGGCAAGGTGCGGCGGTTGCGATCGACTCCACAGGAATAAAAACCCGCCGGGTGGCGGGTTTGTTTCTGCTGATTAGAAAGGCGAAATACACTGCCGGCGCGGGCCATAGTACGGCTGGAACGTGTTGTCCCAGGCCCTATAGGAGCGATATCGGCTGTAGCACCAGCTTGTATGAGAATTCCCGCCATACGCAGAGGACGGTGGGCCATAGTAGGGGGCAGAATAGTAGGGCTGAGCTAACGCCCCACCGACGATCGCACCCAGCGCCAGTCCGCCGATGATCGCCGCCGCGTCGTTATCGTCATTATGATGATGGTACCGGTGCCCATAATAGTTGTTATAGCGGTAGCCACGATACCCACGGTTACTGCCATAATATGAGCCGCGATTGCCGCGCCAGCTCTTAAGATAGCGGCGCCTAGCGAAGTTGCTCCATCCGCTCCAATCGCCATCCCGAACCTGCTCTATGTTCGATACGACTTTCGGCTTGGTGAGGTTGATCGCAGGAAATGCCTCCGCAGGCAGTACGCTGGTCAAGGCAGTCACAGCTGAGATGAACACGACAGCTAACTTTTTCATCGCTTTTCGCCTTTCTAGTTATCAATGAAATTGTTCCCGAAAAGTTCCCGCTAGTGAAGAATTTTAAAGGAACTGAGGCAGCAATAGGTGCCACTACTGACCCATTTGGTCCGAGGGAGCCGCTTACAAGCACTCCACAAACAGTCAGCGGCGCTTTTTATTAGAATTACCTAATTTAACCATTCGGACGGTGATGTAGACTTGCGCCGCCAATTTGCGAACTAGGGGAGCCCCGTAGACCGTTCGGGAATCTGTGCGCGCAAGCGCGTCCAGATATCGCCTCGATATATGCAGTCATTGAGCAAAACTCCTGAACCGGCGTCGCGGATACCTCTCAAGAGGGGAGATCAACAATGTGCCCGAAGCTGTATAGGCGTCTCGCGTGTGCGCTTGGCCTAACGACAGTAACCGCATTGGGCGGCATGGCGAATGCCGCAGAGGCGCAAATTTCCGGCACGCTCGGCTCACCGGGCGCCACGACCGCGATCGACGGAAAACAACTGCCAGCGCCAGATCCGAAATTCGGCGGCGTGATCACGGATGATGCCTTGCAGTCAAAGCCATGGTGGGCGCCGCGTATCGTGCCTCCGAAGGGGGCGCCCAACATCTTGCTGATCATCACGGATGATGCGGGATTTGGTGTGCCGAGCACCTTTGGTGGCGTGATTCCGACACCTACCATGGATCGCATCGCCAACGACGGGCTGCGCTATAACAACATTCACTCCACCGCACTGTGCTCGCCGACGCGGGCCGCCCTGATTACCGGGCGCAACCACCATTCGGTCGGCTTCGGCGTAATCTCCGAGCAATCCACGGGTTTCCCGGGCTATAACAGCATCATCCCCGAGGACAAAGCGACCATCGGCCGGATCCTCCGCGACAACGGCTACGCCACTTCCTGGTTCGGCAAGGACCACAATACTCCGGCCTTCGCCGCCAGCTCGATCGGCCCCTTCGATAAGTGGCCGACCGGCATGGGCTTCGAATATTTCTACGGCTTCGTCGGTGGCGACGCCAACCAGTGGCAGCCAAACCTGTTCCGCAACACCACCCAGATCTACCCCTTCGAGGGCAAGCCGGGATGGAACCTGGTTACGGGAATGGCGGATGACGCGATTGACTACCTAAGCCGCTTAAACCAGACGTCGCCCGACAAACCTTTCTTCGTGAAGTACGCGCCGGGCGCGACGCACGCACCGCATCACCCGACAAAGGAGTGGGTGGACAAGATCAGCAGCATGCATCTCTTCGACCAGGGCTGGAACAAGCTGCGCGAGCAGATCTTCGAGAACCAGAAGAGGCTGGGGGTAATCCCCCAGGATACGAAGCTGGAGGCTTGGCCAACGCAGATCATCAAGAACTGGGATGACCTGACGCCGCAGGACCAGAAGCTCTTCATCAGACAGGCCGACGTTTTCGCAGCCTATGTCGCCTACAGCGATCACGAAATCGGGCGTGTCATCCAGACCATCGACGACATGGGCAAGCTCGACAATACGCTCGTCATCTATATCAACGGCGACAACGGCACGAGTGCGGAGGGTGGTCCCCTCGGCACACCCAACGAGGTCGCGTTCTTCAACGGCATCAACGAGATGCCAACAGACGTCCAGATGAAGTGGTACGATGTCTGGGGCACCGAACAGACCTACAACCACATGTCCGCGGGTTGGTCCTGGGCTTTCGATACGCCCTTCACATGGTTCAAACAGAACGCCTCCAGGCTCGGCGGCATCGGGCAGAACATGGCGGTCTCCTGGCCGGCGCGCATCAGCAACAAGGGCGGGCTGCGTCAGCAGTTCACGCACGTCATCGACGTGGTGCCGACGATCCTCGAAGTAACGGGGATACCCGCCCCAGAAATGGTCGACGGGATCAAGCAAGCGCCGATCGAGGGCACCAGCTTCGCCTATACATTCGATGAGAAAAACGCCAAGGCGCCGTCACGGCACAAGACCCAGTATTTCGAAATGATGGGCCAGTGGGCGCTCTACAATGATGGCTGGTTGCTCAGCACGAAGGTGAACCGCGCGCCGTGGGAAGCCTTCGGCGCCGCCAATCCCGACCCGCTGAACAACCAGGTGCTGGAACTTTACGATCTGAGCAAGGACTTCAGCCAGTCGCAGAACCTTGCCGACCAGAATCCCGACAAGGTCAAGGAACTTAAGGAACTGTTCATCGCGGAGGCGAGGAAGCATCAGGTCTTCCCCATGGATGCCTCGGTGGCAGCCCGCATCGTCGCGCCGCGCCCGAACATCACCGCCGGGCGGATGGAGTTCACCTACACCGTCCCGATGGTCGGCCTGCCGCAAGGCGACTCTCCCTCCATCCTCAATAGCTCGTACGCCATCACCGCGGACATCGATGTGCCCCAAGGCGGCGCGGAGGGCATGATCCTGACCTCGGGCGGGCGCTTCGCCGGTTACGGCTTCTACCTGTTGAAGGGCAAGCCGGTCTTCCTTTGGAACCTGGTCGACCTCAAGCGCGTCAAGTGGGAAGGCCCGGACGCGCTGACGCCCGGCCGGCATACCATAGAATTCGATTTCAAGTATGACGGCCTTGGAACCGGGACGCTTGCGTACAACAATATGAGCGGCCTCGGCCGACCTGGAACCGGCACCCTCAAGGTGGATGGCAAAGTCGTGGCCACCCAGGAAATGCAGCGCACACTGCCCATGATTCTGCAGTGGGATGAGAGTTTCGACATCGGCTCCGACACGCTGACCGGCGTCAACGACGCCGATTACCAACCGCCGTTTGCATTGACGGCCAAGCTCAACAAGCTCACGCTCAAGGTAGACCGACCGACACTTTCCGAGGAGGACATCAAGAAACTGCAGGCTTCAGAAGCTATCGCTGTGGACGGCAAACCGATCCATCACATGCAGGCTGGACCGCAGTAGTCGCTGTTAGAGGTTAACCGGCCGCTTGCGGTTTTAAGCCCCTCTCAACCCTGTCACTTAGCTGTTTGGTTAGATTCCGGCTCGTACATTAGAAGCTTGCAATGGTCGTCGCTCGGGGCGAGGGAGGACGGACCGATGATGTATGGAGCACTATTCATTTCAGGCCTGGTGGCCTGTGTAATGGTGATCGTTTTGATCGGGCACGAAGCGGAAAAGGCGGATCACGGTGCGCCGCAATCCGCCATGTATGGTCATCAAAACTAGCCTTGCCGGCTTTATGCCGCCAGGCATTTCAGGAAGCCGTCGACGTCGGCTTCTGTCGTGGCGAAGCTGGTGACGAGGCGGACCAGCGTCTCATTATTGCCGACGAGTTCCGGAGTTGCAGCCGGGACTGGCCATTCGTAGAACTTCGCGCCCTTTTCCTCGGCGGTTTTGGCCGCACTCCTGCTAATAACAGCAAAGACCTCGTTGGAAGCGGTCGGCCAGGCAAGCCGGGCAGAATTGCTGGCGCCGATGCCGGAACGAAGCCTGTCGGCCATGCCGTTCGAGTGGCGGGCTAGATCGAGCCAGAGATTGTTCTCGAAATAGGCGTCGAACTGGGCGGCGATGAAGCGTGACTTGGAGAAGAGCTGTGCGGCGCGTTTGCGGATGAAGGGCATTTCCTTCGCCTGCTCCGGGTTAAAGAAGACGATCGCCTCCGCGCACCAGCAGCCGTTCTTTGTGCCGCCGAAGGAAAGCATGTCTACGCCGCGTTTCCATGTCATCTCGGCGGGCGTTGCGCCAAGTGCAACGAGCGCATTGGCGAAGCGCGCGCCGTCCATATGGAGCGGCAGACTGCGCTTCTTTGCGATGGCGGAAATCTCTCCGATTTCAGGTAGAGAGTAGACCGTACCGATTTCGGTCGCCTGGGTGATGGTTACCGCGCTGGCGCGGCCATGGTGCACGGCATTTTCAGGGAAACTTGCGATTCTTGCCGAGAGTTTTGCCGGATCGATTTTGCCGAACTCTCCCGGCACCGCAACCAGGCGGGCCGAGTCGGAGAAAAATTCCGGTGCTCCGCATTCGTCCTCGATGACGTGGGCTTCCGAGTGGCAGAACGTGATTCCACCGGGGCGCTGGACGCTCGCCAGGGAAAGAGAATTTGCAGCCGTGCCGGTTGCGACAAAAAAGACCGCGACGTCACGCTCGAAGACTTCGGAAAAGCGACTCTCGACCTTTTTATCGAGATCGCTGGTTCCGTATGCCGAAGCGAAACCGGCGGAAGCGGTGAGTAGACGTTTGGAAATGGATTCATGGGCGCCAGCCCAGTTATCAGAAGCAAAAAACATGGAAAACCGTGGGGAAAAGATGGGATAAGGGCACGTTCGGCAAAGGACATTACGCCAAAGCTTCACGCGATCAAGCATCTGCCTCGCAATGCATCACAAAAATTGAATTCCGCAATCAATAAACAAAATGCGGCGATGCGCGGTAATTTTATTTCGCGATTCTGCGGTGCCCGGCAATCTTCCGTCGCAAATTGACGATTTTTTAATCGAACGCTCTTGCGAAGTGGACAGGTTTCTGGCATAGAACTGATGAAATAGGACAGGGTTGCTGTCCTATTTTGCCTTTACGGCCGAAGAGGCGCCGAAACCCCTGACCTTCGTGGGGTTTCACGCTATAGTCCACCCGAGCGCAGCCTTGGCAGCGCAAGGCGACTGGCAGGCGCGGAGCGACAGATCGCTTTTGAGCGGACTTACGCGACCGGATCTTCACAATGCAACAGCGCTGTCGCGTGCCGAACCAGACAGGGACGGTGCACGACGAAAAGCCGCCCGATCGCGGGCTCTGACAGGAGGGAAAGATGACGAAGACGCCATCCACGGGTTTTGACCGGTTCGCAGCGGCAGACGTGCGCGCAACGGCCAATATGCGTAAACCCGCCTCCGGCCTGCCGCGAAAACAAGGGCTCTACGACCCGCGCAACGAGCACGATGCCTGCGGTGTCGGCTTCGTCGCGCATATGAAGGGTCAGAAGTCGCACCAGATCGTCAAGGACGGTCTCTTCATTCTCGAAAACCTGACCCATCGCGGTGCCGTCGGCGCTGATCCGTTGATGGGTGACGGCGCGGGCATTCTCGTGCAGATCCCCGACCGCTTCTTCCGCGAGGAAATGGCGAAGCAGGGTGTCATCCTGCCGAAGGTGGGCGAATATGGCATGGGCCATATCTTCATGCCGCGAGACGAGCAGCAGATCGAACACTTCAAGAAGGTGATCAAGGACGTCATCGCCGAGGAAGGCCAGGTTTTCCTCGGATTCCGCGACGTTCCGGTCGACAACTCGTCGCTCTCCAAGGCGCCTGAGATCGCCGCAACCGAGCCGCATCATGTGCAGGTCTTCATCGGCGCCGGCAAGGATGCTGCAACGAACGACGAGTTCGAGCGCCGTCTCTTCACGTTGCGCAAGGTAATCTCCAACCGCATCTACGACGAATTCGACGGCGAGGAGAGCAACTTCTACCCGGTGTCGCTGTCGTCGGCGACGGTCGTCTATAAGGGCATGTTCCTGGCTTACCAGGTCGGCGCCTACTACAAGGACCTGTCGGACCCGCGCTTCGAAAGCGCGGTGGCGCTCGTGCACCAGCGCTTCTCCACCAACACTTTCCCGTCGTGGAAGTTGGCTCACCCGTACCGCATGGTCGCCCATAATGGCGAAATCAACACGCTGCGCGGCAACGTCAACTGGATGGCGGCGCGCCAGGCATCCGTGTCCTCGCCGCTCTTCGGCGACGATATCTCCAAGCTGTGGCCGATCTCCTATGAGGGGCAGTCGGACACCGCCTGCTTCGACAACGCGCTCGAATTCCTGCAGCGCGGCGGTTATTCGCTCGCCCATGCGGTGATGATGTTGATCCCGGAAGCCTGGGCTGGCAACCAGTCGATGGCGGCCGAGCGCAAGGCATTCTACGAATACCACGCCGCGCTCATGGAGCCGTGGGATGGTCCGGCCGCCGTTGCGTTCACCGACGGAAAACAGATCGGCGCTACGCTTGACCGTAACGGCCTGCGACCCGCCCGTTATCTCGTCACCAACGACGATCGCGTCATCCTCGCCTCGGAAGCCGGTACGCTGCCGGTCGCGGAGGAAAACATCATCCAGAAGTGGCGCCTGCAGCCCGGCAAGATGCTGCTGATCGACATTGAGGAAGGCCGCATCATCTCGGATGACGAGGTGAAGTCGCAGCTCGCGACCAAGCATCCGTACCGCAGCTGGCTCGACCGCACGCAGCTCATTCTTGAGGACCTGAAGCCCGTCGAGCCGCGGGCGTTGCGCCGTGACGTTTCGCTGCTCAACCGCCAGCAGGCCTTCGGCTACACGACGGAAGACACCAAGATCCTGATGTCGCCGATGGCGACGACGGGTCAGGAGGCGATCGGCTCGATGGGTACGGATACGCCGATCTCGGCCATGTCCGACAAGTCGAAGCTGCTCTACACCTATTTCAAGCAGAACTTCGCGCAGGTGACGAACCCGCCGATCGATCCGATCCGCGAGGAGCTTGTCATGAGCCTCGTCTCGTTCATCGGGCCGCGGCCGAACATTCTCGACCATACGGGCATGGCAAACGCCAAGCGCCTCGAAGTGCGCCAGCCGATCCTGACGAACGGCGATCTGGAAAAGATCCGCTCCATCGGGCACACGGAAGACCGCTTCGACACCAAGACGCTCGACTTTACCTATGATGTCGAACGCGGCGCCGAAGGCATGCCTGAGATGCTCGACCGTCTGTGCGAGCGCGCCGAAGCGGCCGTCAAGGGCGGCTACAACATCATCGTGCTCTCCGACCGTCAGGTCGGCCCGGATCGGATCGCGATCCCGGCCCTGCTCGCAACGGCTGCCGTGCACCATCACCTGATCCGCAAGGGGCTTCGTACCTCGGTCGGCCTTGTTGTCGAAACCGGCGAGCCGCGCGAAGTGCACCATTTCTGCCTGCTCGCAGGCTATGGTGCGGAAGCGATCAACCCGTATCTCGCCTTCGACACGCTGCTCGACATGCATGCGAAGGGCGAATTCCCCAAGGAGGTGGACGCCAGCGAAATCGTCTACCGATACATCAAGGCGGTCGGCAAAGGCATCCTCAAGGTCATGTCCAAAATGGGCATTTCGACCTACCAGTCCTATTGCGGCGCGCAGATCTTCGATGCAATCGGCCTGCAGTCGGAATTCGTCAGCAAGTATTTCTTCGGCACGGCAACGATGATCGAAGGTGTCGGTCTCGAAGAAATCGCTGCCGAAACCGTTGCTCGCCACAACGCGGCCTTCGGTCGTGATCCGCTCCTGGCGAGCACGCTCGATATCGGCGGCGAATATGCCTACCGCATGCGCGGCGAGAGCCACGCATGGACGCCGGATGCGGTCGCCGCCCTCCAGCATGCTGTCCGCGGCAATGCCGAGGATCGCTACCGCGAATTCTCTGAAATGGTGAACACCTCGGCGCTGCGCATGAACACCATTCGCGGCCTGTTCAAGGTCAAGAGCGCTGAACAGCTCGGACGCAAGCCCGTCTCGGTCGATGAGGTCGAGCCGGCCGCCGACATCGTCAAGCGCTTCTCGACGGGTGCGATGTCCTTCGGCTCGATCAGCCGTGAGGCGCATACGACGCTCGCGATCGCCATGAACAAGATCGGCGGCAAGTCGAACACCGGCGAGGGCGGCGAAGAATCCGACCGCTATATGCCGCTCTCCGACGGCTCGATGAACCCGGAACGCTCGGCAATCAAGCAGATCGCGTCGGGGCGCTTCGGTGTCACGACCGAATATCTGGTCAACGCGGACGTATTGCAGATCAAGGTGGCGCAGGGTGCCAAGCCCGGCGAGGGCGGCCAGCTGCCCGGCCACAAGGTCGATGCCACGGTCGCCAAGACCCGCCACTCGACACCGGGTGTCGGCCTGATTTCGCCGCCGCCGCATCACGACATCTATTCGATCGAGGATCTCGCGCAGCTGATCTACGACTTGAAGAACGTCAACCCGACGTCGGATGTCTCGGTCAAGCTCGTCTCGGAAGTCGGCGTCGGCACGGTTGCCGCCGGCGTCGCCAAGGCGCGCGCGGACCACATAACCGTCGCAGGCTTCGACGGCGGCACGGGTGCCTCGCCGCTCACCTCTCTGAAGCATGCGGGTTCGCCCTGGGAAATCGGCCTTGCCGAAACCCAGCAGACGCTGGTGCTGAACGGCCTCCGCTCGCGCATTGCCCTGCAGGTCGACGGTGGCCTGAAGACCGGCCGCGACGTCATTATCGGTGCGCTGCTCGGCGCCGACGAGTTCGGCTTTGCGACCGCGCCGCTGATCGCCGCCGGCTGCATCATGATGCGCAAGTGCCACCTCAACACCTGTCCGGTAGGGGTTGCGACGCAGGATCCGGTTCTGCGCAAGCGCTTCAGGGGAACGCCCGAGCACGTCATCAACTACTTCTTCTTCGTCGCCAACGAAGTGCGCGAGATCCTAGCCTCGCTCGGCTTCACCAAGCTCGATGACATCATCGGTGCCTCGGAACTGCTCGAAAAGGACGAGATGCTGGCGCATTGGAAAGCCAAGGGCCTCGACTTCAGCCGCATCTTCCACAAGGTCGATGCCGCCAAGGAAGAGACTTTCTGGACGACCCGCCAGAAGCACCCGATCGACGACATTCTCGACCGCAAGCTGATCGAGAAGGCCGAGCCCGCTCTCTCCTCAAAGACGCCGGTTGCCTTCGAGGTCGATATCAAGAACGTCGATCGTTCGGCGGGCGCGATGCTGTCCGGTGAAGTTGCCAAGCGCTATAACCACCGCGGGCTGAAAGACGATACGATCAAGGTGACGCTCAAGGGTACCGCCGGTCAGTCGTTCGGCGCGTTCCTAGCGCGTGGCATCACCTTCAACCTCATCGGCGACGGAAACGACTATGTCGGCAAGGGGCTTTCGGGTGGCAAGATCATCGTCCGTCCTCCCGAGAACTCGAAGATCGTTGCGGAAGAGTCGATCATCGTCGGCAACACCGTGCTCTACGGTGCGACCGAGGGCGAATGCTACTTCCGCGGTGTTGCGGGCGAACGCTTCGCGGTGCGTAACTCCGGCGCGATCGCTGTCGTCGAAGGCGTGGGAGATCACGGCTGCGAATACATGACGGGTGGCGTCGTCGTCGTGCTCGGCGGAACGGGCCGCAACTTCGCGGCAGGTATGTCCGGCGGCGTGGCCTATGTTCTCGACGAGCAGGGTGACTTCGCGAAACGCTGCAACATGGCCATGGTCGAGCTCGAGCCGGTTCCGGAAGAGGACGACATGCTGGAGAAGCTGCATCATCACGGCGGCGACCTGATGCACAAGGGGCGCGTCGACGTCTCCGGTGACATGACGCGTCATGACGAGGAGCGCCTCTATCAGTTGATCTCCAACCATCTGCATTACACTGGTTCCACCCGCGCCAAGCAGATACTGGACAACTGGGCCGACTACCGCCCGAAATTCCGCAAGGTCATGCCGGTCGAGTACCGCCGTGCACTCGAGGAAATGGAGCGGAGCCGCATGGGAATTGCGGCCGAATAATTGCGCTGATGATCCGCGGCGCCGGCACAGACCGGCGCGGCGGATGACCAAAATATCTCAATGGCCCACAGATCGGCAGCAGCCTCAGGCAGCGCAGACGCGTGGAAAGCACTCAAGGGATATCTTTGATGACGGTCGAAAGAAGCAACCTGCCTCCGCTGTCGAGGCTGACGATGGACAACTGGCCGCAGGCGAGGCGGTCATGAGTGTAAGGGACGAAAATATGGGTAAGGTCACAGGGTTTCTGGAAATCGACCGGCAGGTAGCGAAGTATCAGCCTGCCTCGGATCGCATCCGGCATTTCCGCGAATTCACGATCCCGATGTCGGACCAGGAAGTTCAGAAACAGGCAGCACGCTGCATGGACTGTGGCATTCCCTATTGCCATGGGCCGACCGGCTGCCCGGTTCATAACCAGATTCCGGACTGGAACGACCTCGTCTATAACAACAACTGGGAAGCGGCGATCCAGAACCTGCATTCGACCAACAACTTCCCAGAGTTCACTGGACGCGTCTGCCCGGCACCGTGTGAGGAGGCTTGCACGCTGAACCTCGAAGATACGCCGGTCGCGATCAAGACGATCGAGCAGGCAATCGCCGACAAGGCTTACGAGCTCGGCTTCATCCGCCCGCAGCCGGCAACTGTTCATACCGGCAAGAAAGTCGCAATCATCGGTTCCGGTCCTGCTGGTATGGCCGCGGCACAGCAGCTCGGCCGTTCCGGTCATGACGTGCATGTTTACGAACGCGAAAGTCGCCCAGGCGGCCTCCTTCGTTACGGCATTCCCGACTTCAAGATGGAGAAGAACTTCATCGATCGTCGTGTCGAGCAGATGAAAGGCGAAGGTGTTACCTTCCATTGCGGCGCCAACGTCGGCGTCGAGATCAAGGTTGAGCAACTCCTCGCCGACTACGACGCGGTGCTCTATTGCGGCGGCTCCGAAACGCCACGCGAGGCGGGAATCCCGGGCACCGATCTGGCCGGCGTCCATGATGCGATGCCGTACCTCGTGCAGCAGAACAAGCGCCTCGGCCGCGAAAACATCGACAGCGTCGGCTGGGCGTCGGACCCGATTCTGGCGGGCGCCAAGCATGTCGTCGTCGTCGGCGGTGGCGATACCGCATCGGACTGCGTCGGCACGGCGTTCCGTCAGGGCGCGGTGAAGGTCACCCAGCTCGACATCCGCCCGCAGCCGCCGGAAAAGGAAGACAAGCTCGCCGTTTGGCCGTTCTGGGCAACGAAGATGCGCACCTCCTCCTCGCAAGCCGAAGGCGCGGTCCGCGAATTCCAGGTTGCCACGCTCGAATTCATTGGCGAAGACGGTCAACTCACCGGCGTCAAGTGCTGTGAAGTCGACGAGCGCCGCAAGCCGATTGCGGGCACGGAGTTCGTCATCAAGGCGGATCTCGCCTTCATCGCCATCGGCTTCCGCGGACCGTTCACCGGTAGCGTGCTCAAGGAACTCGACGGCAAGCTGGCGCTCAATACCGACCGCCGCGGCTCGACGAATGTCGTTGCGAACGACACGGACTACAAAACCTCAATCGACAAGTTCTGGACGGCAGGCGACGTTCGCCGCGGCCAGTCGCTGGTCGTCTGGGCGATTCGCGAAGGCCGCCAGGCGGCCCGCGCGATCGATGAAGCGCTGATGGGTTCGACGGTCCTGCCGCGCTGATCGCCCGCATCCGGGTTTGAGAAATCCGCTTGCGAGAAACCGCAGGCGGTATATCGATGCGGTAATGACCGTCTCTTTCCGAAAAGCCCGGCCTGGCGACGCCGCGAACGTCGCGGCCCTCACAATTCAGGTGTGGCTGCACACCTACGCGAAGACCGGAATCCGCCGGTCCATGGCGGATTATGTCCTCACGCAGTTCACCGAGGAAAATTTCAGGCGCCATATCGCCTCCGATCCCCAATACTTTATTCTTTGCGAGATCGACGGGCACTTGGCTGGCTATCTGCGTCTCGATTTCGAAGCGCCGTGCTCCGAACCTCTCGCGATCGATACGGAAATCGTGACGCTTTATGTCCAGGAGCATTTTCTCGGAAGGGGGCTTGGTGCCGCGCTGCTGTCGGAGGCAGACCGTGTTTTGGCGGCGCGTGGCAGGAGTGATGCTTGGCTCAGCGTGAACCATCAAAATGCGCCAGCAATCCGGTTCTATGAAAAGCACGGCCTTCGGAGATGCGGTTCGACCTATTTCGAGTTCGAAGGCGAGCGCCATGAGAACTTCATTTACGTACGCTCCAGCGGCGTATCGCAGGCTTAGCGGCTATTTCGTTGAGACCTGCTTCGGCTCCTTCGCTGCCGGTAGCCGGTAGTCGTCTATGCGTCCTGTCGGCGCCGGTTCCATCTTGCCTTCCTCCACCAGCATATCGCGAGGCGACTTCGTCTGGCTGGCAGGAAGCTGCATGCCGCCAAGAAGCTCCTTTCCACCGTCAAGATTGGGGTCCGAAAGGCTGATCGGCAGCTCAAGCGGGCTCGACGGCTGTCCGAGATGAGGTGCGTTACTCGTATCGAGACGCACAAGGTCGGGACTTGCCTGCATGCCGAGAAGGCGGCGGGCCGGCTTTTCAACATAGAAGGCGATTTTGCGCCGCCCGGCTTGCGTCAGGTTGATGCCGTCCGAAGTGCGCAGGCGCACCTGCTGGCCGTTGATGTCGGAACCGGTAACGATGAATTGGCCGTTCTCGTCTACGAAACCATCCCAGATGTCGACGAACTCGCCGCCGACGCCTTCGACCTGTTTGCGATAAAGCTGGTTCATCTGAACGGCATCGGCTGTCGCGGAGGGCGATTCGAAGGCGGGCAGCCCGACCCAAAGCAGCGGTATCTTGCGGGCGGTTACTTCCTTGCCGAATGCGACGACGCGGCGCTGATATTCGCCATACCATCCGTCGGTCTTGAATTTTTCCTTGCCGGCGTCGGTTACCATCTGTTGCCGGTCGTTGGCGCCGAGCATGACGACGACCATCGCCGGCTTGACCTCGTCCATCATCTTCAGGAGCTGCGAGGGCCAGTCATAATAGTCGTCACGCACGAGGCCAGAGGAGACATTGCCACGGGCTTCGACGACGACGCCCGGCGATGTCTTGAAGGCTTCCGTCATACCGTCGCCGAGACCGCTTGCGAGGAAGTCGCCGACAATCAGAATCTTCTGCGCGTTCTGCAGTTTCTGGACCGGCGGTTCCTGCTGGATCGGCGCCGCGGGCCGCACGGGAGCGGCCGCTCTGGTAGGCGAAGGCGGTGCCGGCCGCCTGCGCAACTGACGCTGTGGCGGTGCGCGGCGAACCTCGGGCGGCTGCGAATAGCGCTGGTCGATGTAACGGCGGCCTAGCAAAACATCCCAAAACGAGCGACGGTAGTAATAGCGCTCCTGGGCACCGGCAAAATCCGCTGGCGCGCTGAAAGAAAGCACTAAAGTTGCGGAAAGCAGCGCCCGCCAGCCAAATTTCCGCTTGTTGCCCGATATACGCATGGTCATGCCCGCCTCTCGCGACATTTTCGCACGGCGGTGGCACACGCGTCCACTCCCCATGGAACGATGTCGCGGATTTCTTCCTTCTAGCGCCGAAGAGCGTTCAGGAGGGGCTTGGAAGGTTGGCCATCGGCCTGCATGCCGAGACGTTCCTGGACGGCCGAGATGGCGGCTTTAGAACCCGAACCAAAGTTGCCATCGACCTTGCCATCGTAATAGCCAAGTGTCTTCAAGCGCGTTTGCAGCTCGAATTTTTCCTTGATGTCCAGCGTGCCGTCCGGGCGCGGCCAAGCTTGCTTCATACCGCCGTAGCCGGCGATTTCGTCGGCAAGCAAACCGACGGCAAGCGCATAGCTGTCGGATGCATTGTACCTCTTGATGGTAAAGAAGTTGGCGGTCATCAGGAAGCCCGGACCGCCGGCACCCGCCGGCATTTTCAACACGGCTCGCGTCGAACCGTCGCGGAAGGCTTTGCCGTTTGCACGGGTGACACCCATCGCCGCCCATTGGGCAATCGTGTGCGTTTTGCCGGCCTGCTTTGCGGCATTCGCCGGAACCGAGACTTCGTAGCCCCACGTTCTGCCTGTATCCCAGCCGTTCTTGGCGAGAAGATTGGCGGTGGTTGCAAGTGCATCCGGAATGGAGTTCCAGATGTCGCGGTGACCATTTCGGTCGGCGTCGACGGCATAGAGCAGATAGCTTGTCGGGATAAACTGCGTATGGCCCATCGCACCGGCCCACGATCCGGTCATTCCCTCGGCGGAAATGTCGCCGTTCTGCAGGATTTTCAGCGCGGCAACGAGCTGCTTCTTGGCATATTTCGCTCGGCGGTCATCTGCGTAGGCAAGGGTCGCAAGCGCACGCGGCACATAGTGCAGCCGGTCGTCCTTCGTGAGGACTTCGCCGTAGTTCGATTCCATCGACCAGATCGCGAGTATGATGTTCTTGTCGACGCCGAACTGGCGTTCGATCGCCTTCAGCGTCGCGGCATGCTTTGCAGCCATTTTACGGCCGATCTCGACCGTGTAGGGGTTTACACGGGAGTCCACATAGTCCCAAATCTTGGTTGTGAACTCAGGCTGAAAGGTCGCTTTTTCGAGGACGGTTGGGTCCGGCTCGGTCACTCCGGCGAAAGCTTTCCGGTAGGTTGCCTTGCTGATGCCATTTTGCGCGGCTGTTTGGTAGAAGTCCGCGATCCACTTCTGGAACCGCTGGTCGGCAGCCGCGTTGTGCGGAGCCAAACCTGCGGAAGCGGTCACCAAGAATGCGAGAGCAAGACCACGAAAGGAGTATTTGTGAATCAGGGTCATTGGCAGTCGTATCCGTCATCTTCGTTGCAAGTACGGCGGAGCTACAGTTTCCGTCCAAACGCGACACTACCGGAACGGAGTCAACAAATTCTTTACCATGACCTGTTTGCGCCGTCATCCTTCGTAAAACGGTAGCCTTTTCTATCTAGTTCACCCTAAATAGCCTGAGTTTATAGTGATATAGCCCCCTAGGAGGTCTACGTGGGACAGCAGAAGAAAGTTCGTAAGGCGGTGTTTCCAGTTGCAGGTTTGGGGACTCGTTTCCTCCCAGCCACGAAAGCCGTGCCGAAGGAAATGCTGACCGTCGTCGATAAGCCGATCATCCAATATGTGGTCGACGAAGCGCTCGAGGCCGGCATTGAACACTTCGTGTTCGTCACCGGTCGCAACAAACACATCATCGAAGACTATTTCGATATCCATTTCGAACTCGAGCAGACGCTGCGCGAGCGGAGCAAGGAGGCGGAAATCACGCTGCTTGCCGATCAGCTGCCAAAGGCAGGCTCGGTCAGCTTCACTCGTCAGCAGGAGCCGCTTGGCCTAGGGCATGCCGTGTGGTGCGCCCGAGAGATCGTTGGCGATGAACCGTTTGCCCTCCTCCTGCCGGACATGATCATGAAGGCCGAAGGCAAGGGCTGCATGAAGGGTATGATCGACCTCTATGCCCAGACCGGCGGCAACATCATTGCTGTCGAGGAATGTGCCCCCGATCAGGCACACAAATACGGTATCGTCGGCGTAGGCGAAGCGCGAGGGGATGGCTTCCGCATCACCGGCATGGTCGAAAAGCCTGCCAAGGGTACGGCGCCTTCCAACTTTTTCATCAACGGCCGCTACATCCTGCAGCCCGAGGTCTTCAAGATCCTCGAGACGCAGGAACGCGGTGCCGGAAACGAAATCCAGCTGACCGATGGCATGCTGAAACTGCTCCAGACGCAGGATTTTGCGGGTTACCACTTCCGTGGCACGACATATGATTGCGGAGCAAAGGATGGCTTCATCTTGGCCAACGTCGCATTCGCGCTCGAACGCGCCGATATCCGTCCCGCCGTCGAAGAGGGTTTCAAGGCGCTGCTGAAGCGTCTCTGAGGCTAGCGCTTCAGCCTGAGACCGACGCCGGCTCGCCATTGCTGCGAGTCGGCGCCCTCGTCCCGCTGCGTCAGCTCGTATCCCAGCGTGCTGGTGAAATCGAGATAGCGGTTGATGGCCCAGCTCAGTCCGGCACTGGTCGTATAGACCGTTTCATCGCTGCTGCCGCCTGAGGGGTAGTCCCGCAAGATCACCCCGCCCAGTGCCGTTGCCTGAAGATTGTCCCGCAGCTGGTGTGTGACCGCCGTCGTCAGCGCGTGCTGCACATAACCGCTCTGACCAGCCGTCGTCGAAGGCTCGATGCTAGTCGCCAGATCGAAACTCACGTCTGTTCCGCGAAGAGGCGACCAGAGCAGGCTTGCGTCGACGGTTGCGGTGCCGATCGAGTCCAGCCGGCTATCGTCATAGGTCGCGGTTTCATAGCCAAGGCCAGCCTCGCCCCTCAGCTTCTCTCCGAGATCGACCTCGACGCCGGCCTTGCCGCCGTAGGTGTTGCCGGAGCGCGCGAACCCTGCCGAATCCTCGCGTTCGTCATAGACCGTCTTGCCGACGGAAACTTCGATGAAGGGGATGAGCGCCGGCGAGAGTTCATAGCCGACGCGCGTTCGCAACGTGCCGGCCGTCTGGTCGCGGTCTGCCTGCGAGATCCTGGTGCCGTTCGAAAGCACGGCGTCGGAGTAAATCGGTCGGGTCAGGTCGAGCCCGGCAGTGCCGCGCAGGATACCGAAATCGCGCTGAACGGATGCGCCGGCCGAAAATTCCTGCACATCCGATTGCTGATCGGCATTGGCGATGGCATTCGGATCGTCGACATCCTCGCGATAGAACCGGTAGCCGCCTCTAATATGCGCAACCGTATCGTCGGGCAGGTCGAGCCGAAGGTCACCGTCGATGTTGAAGGCGGGCTGTTCCTCGCCACTTCCGCTAACATTCTGCTGCCATGTGCCCAGGCTCGTGATCGTGAGCTGATGCAGCGCCCAATCGGAAGTCAGCGTTGCATTGGCATCGGTTTGCAGGAAGGCACGCGTGTCTTTCGTGCCGCTGTCTTTCGTCGTTTCCGAGTTGATCGTCTGCGTTACGGAGGGGCGCAGCACGAAGGTGCCTATGCGGATGCCTTCCGTCTGCTGATCCAAGAGGGTTTCGTCCGGCTTACGTGGCGTCCTTCTATCATCGATCGCGGGTTCGCGGATGTTCAGGCGCCGTATGTCCTCGTCGAGGATGGAGCCGGTCGTTTCGTCCGATGGATCTGCATTCGTCGTCGTGGCCGTGGTCGCCTGCTGGTCGGCATCGGGCTGGGTCCCGCTGGTTGCCGCAGCCGGGGAAGGGCTCGCTAGGCCGCCGTCGCTGAGCGCGTTATCGCCTGCCGGCAAAGATTGTTGCGCGCTTAGGGAGCCACGAGCGGAAGATTGCGAAGTCGGTGCAGACGAAAGCGTGCCGTTGCCGCTCCTGCTCTGTGCCGATTGCGCAAGCCCGAGGCTCGGCACGAAAAACACCGCGACAAGAGCCACAGAGGACACGGCAAAACGCGTCGCCCGGAGCGGCGTCAAACTGCTCGTGTCTCTTTCCTTGGTCATCAGAATTCCGCGTGCGGCATGCTTCAATTCGTTACCCGAACGTAAAGCCTTGTGGTTAATCATTCGTTGCGTGTACGTCGTTCACAGGTTGTGAAGCGACGCGGGTGGACACCCCGAACGAAACGCGCTAACGCAGGATCATGATGAGGAAAGCACTCAATCTCGTTGAAGACGGTGTCCTCCAGTCCGCAAGGCGTACGATCGAGACGGAGAGACGGGGGCTGGAGGCGCTGGAACGCGCCTTGGACAACGGTCTTGCCGGGCCCTTTTCACAAGCCGTGGAAACGATCGGCGGCATTAGCGGCCGCGTCATCGTAACCGGCGTCGGCAAGAGCGGGCACATTGGTGCAAAGCTGGCGGCCACCTTTGCTTCGACCGGCACGCCTGCGTTTTTCGTTCATGCCGCGGAGGCCAATCACGGCGATCTGGGAATGATTGCGAAGGACGACCTCGTCCTTGCCATATCCAAAGGCGGCGAAAGCGCGGAACTGCGCAGCATCATTTCCTACACGCGCCGATTTTCCATCCCGCTGATCTCGATCACCTGCAGCGAGAGCTCGTCGCTGGCGGCGGCCTCGGATGTCGTGCTGCTCGTTCCGAATGAGCAGGAAGCCTGCCCGAACGGCCTTGCTCCAACGACGTCGACCTTGATGCAGCTTGCGATTGGCGATGCGCTGGCAATCGCGTTGCTTGAAGGGCGGGGCTTTACAGCACGGGATTTCCACGTCTTCCATCCGGGCGGCAAGCTGGGTGCGAGCCTCATGCATGTCGGCGATGTCATGCATACAGGCGACCGCGTGCCGCTCGTCGGCAAGGGTACGCCGATGCCGGAGGCGATCCAGGTTCTGTCACGAAAGCATTTCGGCTGCGTTGGCATTCTGGATGAAGACGGACGGCTCTGCGGCATCGTCACGGAAGGTGATATGGCGCGCAATCTGACGCGCAATCTGGCGGAACTGATGGTCGATGACATCATGACGCACACGCCGAAGATCGCGAAGCCCACCATGCTCGCAACAGCAGCGCTTGCGCTCCTGAACCAGCATCACATCGGTGCCCTGATCGTCGTCGACGATGACAATCGCCCGATTGGGCTCGTGCACTTCCACGACCTGCTGCGGATCGGCGTTGCCTGATCAGAGCGGCTCGACCACCAGGTCGCGCCCATTGCTCGCCACGACTTTCACCTGTGTTCCCGCCGGAAGGTTCGGGCCTATCACCCGCCAGATCGTATCGTCGAGGCGGATGCGGCCGCGGCCTTCCGCAATCGGCTCGGCGAGCGTCGCCGTCCGGCCGACGAGGCTTGCGCCCCGCTGGTTGAGGAAGGGCTCGTCGGTCGCATCGTGGCTCAGCGTCAGCCGGCGGCCGAGGAATGTGGCCGCAACGGCAAGGAGCGCGAAGAAAATGAGCTGAGTTTGCCAGACCCAGAAGGCTGCGTCCCACAGAAGTAGCGAAAGAATGCCGACGGCGAGAGCGGCAAGCCCGATCCAGACGAGGAAGACGCCCGGCACTATCATTTCGGCCGCAAGCAGCACGAAGCCCGCAATCCACCAGCTCCACGGTCCGAGTTCTGCAACGATGCGGGCCAGCATTCGTCAGCGCTCCGGGGTTTGATTGAAGGGATTGACCGGCGGCGTGGTCCGTGGCGGCACCTGGCGCGGACGCGGTGAAGGCGGATTGGAGTCGTCGCCGAAGACTTCCTTGGCAATCGCTCCAATGCCGCTCAGAGAGCCGAGGATGGAAGAGGCCTCCATCGGCATCAGCACGACTTTGGCATTGGAGGCGGAGCCGATCGACGCAAGGGCTTCGGTATACTTCTGAGCGACGAAGTAGTTGATCGCCTGCACATCACCCGCGGCGATGGCGTCGGAGACCATTCTCGTCGCCTTGGCTTCGGCTTCGGCCAGACGCTCGCGGGCTTCCGCCTCCCGGAACGCTGCTTCGCGTTGGCCCTCGGCCTCGAGAATGGCCGATTGCTTGGCACCCTCGGCGCGAAGAATCTGGGCATTGCGCGAACCTTCGGCTTCCAAGATTTGCGCCCGCTTCTCGCGTTCAGCCTTCATCTGCCGCGCCATGGCATCGACAAGATCGCTCGGCGGACGGATGTCCTTGATCTCGATTCGGGTCACCTTGATGCCCCACGGCTGCACGGCGTCGTCGACCACGCGGAGCAGCCGGTCGTTGATGGCATCGCGATTGGAAAGAAGCTCGTCGAGATCCATCGAGCCCATGACCGAACGGATATTGGTCATGGTGAGGTTGAGGATGGCGTTTTCGAGATTGGAGACCTGATAGGCGGCCTGCGCGGCGTTCAACACCTGATAGAAGGCAACCGCATCGGCGGAGACCGAAGCGTTGTCCTTGGTGATGACTTCCTGCGTCGGCACATCGAGCACCTGCTCCATTACGTTCATCCGCGCGCCGATGCGCTCGATGAACGGCACGATGAGGTTAAGCCCGGGCTCCAGCGTCCGCGTGTAGCGGCCGAAGCGTTCGATCGTATAGCGGAACCCCTGCGGCACGGTCTTGATGCCTGCAAACAGCACCAGGATCACGAAGACCACGAGTGCAATAACGACGATATCGAAACCGCCCAAGAGCATGAAAACCCTCCCTCGGCGCCAGGACGCGCCGCATCATCAGATGTGGTGAGTTAACATGTTCTTTGCAATTCGGAAATGACAGCCTCAGACCCAGCCAAGCAGCTCGCGGCGTACAACTTTTTCCAACACGCGCATGCCGTCCTCGCTGTCGTTGAGACAGGGGATGTGGGCAAATCGTTCGCCGCCGTTCTGATGGAAGGAATGAGCCGCCTGCTCGGCGATTTCCTCCAGTGTCTCAAGACAGTCGGAGACAAAGCCGGGGTTGATGATGGCGAGACGCTTGACGCCGTCCTGCGCCAGCTTTTCGACGGTCTTGTCGGTATAGGGCTGGAGCCATTCTTCCGGCCCGAAACGAGACTGGAAGGTCACCATGAATTTTTCCTCCGGCAAGCCAAGCCTTTCGCGCAGCAGCCGGCCGGTCTTCTGACACTGGTAGTAGTACGGATCGCCCCGTTCGAAGTAGGACAGAGGGATGCCGTGGAAGGAGGCGAGGATCATCTCCGGTTCCCAGTCGAGCGTCGAAAGATGCTGCGTCACCGAGTTGGCGAGCGCCTCGATATAGGTTTCGTCGTCGTGATAGTCCGGTACGGTGCGCAGCGCCGGCTGCCACCGCATCGTCAGCAGATGCTGGAACGCCTTGTCGTTGACGGTCGCGGTCGTTGCTGCCGCATATTGCGGATAGAGCGGGAAAAGAACGATACGGTCGCAACCTGCGTCCTTCAGGGCGTCGATACGCGAGGCGATCGAGGGGGTGCCGTAGCGCATCGCCCAATCAACCTTGACGTTCGGCAGGTCCTCCAAGCGCTCGGCCATGAGATCGGACTGGTTGCGCGTATAGGTGCGCAGATAGCTCTCGTTCTTCTCCTTGTTCCAGATCGTCTCGTAGGCCTTGCCAACCTTTTGCGGGCGGGTATTGAGGATGATGCCGAAGAGGATGGGATACCATTTCCAGCGCGGCTCCTCGATGACGCGGCGGTCTGAGAGGAATTCCTGCAGATAGCGGCGCATCGAAGCGTAGTCCGTGCCGTCAGGGGTGCCGAGATTGACGAGGAGGACCCCGATCTTGTCGGATTTAACGGGTGGATGCTCCGCCGGACGGTGTGAAGTTTCAACGGTCATCTTAGTCCCCCAACACTAGATAGTCTTTGCCGGCTCATCCGCAGCCGTGCCAGCCTGATTTCATCCCTATATGTAGGAAAGCCGGCCCAGGAAACCCCGGACCGGCTTTCATGATCGAGACAAATCGTCTTACTTCGCCGGAACCTGAAGCTCCTTGCCGACAAACAGGCGGTGAGGATTGGGATTGCCGTTGGCTTCGGAGATCTTCTTCCAGAGCATGCCGTCGCCGTAGAACTGCTTCGCAAGATCCCAGAGTGTATCGCCGCTGGCGATGACGTGGGTCGAAGGCGTTGCGGCAGCGGGTGCCGGCTCTGCAGGGGCGGGTGCAGCCGGTGCTGGTGCAGGCTGGGATGCAGCCGGGGCAGGCGCGGGTTCCTGCGTGGGTGCCGGCGCGGCCGGAGCCTGGGCCATGGCGCCGGAGACCTCCGTTACGCGCCCGTCGGTGTAGGGCTTGTAGGGGTTGTGCGCCGCCAGATAGTCGACTGTCACGTCGGCAAGATCGGGGCCGAAGTCATAGGCATTCTTGCCGGCCGTCTCGAAGACCGAATAGCCGTCGCCGCCGCCGCGCATGAAGTTGTTGGTGACGACGCCGTAGGTTTTGGCGGGATCGATCGGCACGAAGGTGTTGCTCTCTTCAACCCGAACGTCGCTGATGCGGCTGCCGGCAGGCTTGGACTTGTCGAAGCTGTATTTGAGACCGGCGACCTGCGCAAAGCGGCCGGCGCCCTGGTCGATCTGGCTGACACCGTTTTCAAGCGCCTTGACCACATCTTCTCCCGTCAGCTGGAAGGTGGCGACCGTGTTCTGGAAAGGCAGCACGCTGATGACTTCGCCCTGGGTGATCTCGCCGCCGTCGATCGAGGCACGCAGGCCGCCGCCGTTCTGGATGGCGATCTGCATGCCCTGGTTCCTCGTGCGGTCGAGCATGGCGTCAGCGACGAGGTTGCCCATGGAGCATTCCTTGACGCGGCAAACCGTGCGATCCCCCTCGATCGGACCTTCGGACGAGCCTATGACCTTCTTGCGCAGTTCCTCGATCGGCCTGGCCAGCTCCGCTATGCGGGTTGTCAGCGCCGCGTCCGGCGTGAACGAGGAGTCGATCAGGATCGGGTCGCCCTTGGCGCTCTTGACCACGCCGTTGTCATCGAAGTCGACAACGAGATCGCCGAGATACTTGCTGTAGGAGGCAGCCTGAACGACCGGCACCTTGTAGCCGCCTGGATTGTCGACCATCGTCGGGTAGGGGCCTTCGGCCTTAGGATCGGTGTTGGAGAGAAGGCTGTGCGAATGGCCGCCGACAACGACATCGACATCCGGAATCTTGGCGATAGCCGAGAGATCGCGCGGGTAGCCGACATGGGTCAGCGCGATGATCTTGTCGACGCCCTGCGCCTTCAATTCCTGAACGGCTGCGGTGATGGTCTGGACGTCATCGGCAATGATCACGTTCGGGCCGGGAGAGGAAAGCTCTTCGGTATCATTGGTTACGGCACCGACGATGCCGATCTTCTGGCCACCGACGTCGAGCACCACCGACGGCTTGATCCGATCGCGGAGCTTCGAGCTGTCGCCGGCAAGCACGTTGGCGGAAATAACCGGGAACTGGACTTTGTCGAGGAAGGTCGCCAAGCCATCCTCGCTGTCGTCGAACTCATGGTTGCCGACAGTCATGACATCGAACTTCATGGCGTTCAGCATCTCGGCTTCCACGGCACCTTTATAGGTCGTGTAGAAGAGCGAGCCCTGAAAATTGTCGCCGGCGTTCAGCAGCAGGACATTCTGGCCGGAAAGTGCCTGACGTCGCTGGTCGATCGCGGTCTTCAAACGGGCGGCGCCGCCGAAGCATTCCTTCTTGCCTTCTTCTTCTGCCGAACAGGTGGAATCGAACTTGTTGATCGGTTCGACGCGTGAATGGAAATCGTTGATATGAAGAATATTGAGCTGGTAGTCCGCGAACGCGGCGCTGGTGCTGAGCGCCAGCATCGATGCGGTCAGCAGACCGAAGCTAAAAGACTTGGTCATTCCTCTCTCCTGATTTTAATGGCGAAAGTCCTTACCCCCGACTTCGCCCGTCCCTCATCTCGTCGGTTGCCCGGCGAGCGGATGTTTTCACCAAGCCTGCGTAATCGCAAGCGAAAAGCGATGACCGCCGGAACGCTTTCCATGAGGCAAGAACAAAAAAGCTCCCGCGAGGGGAGCTTTTTGTGCTGAACGCTGATCGGGAAATTACATCTGGCGCGTTAGCGTGAATTGCGAACCTGCGTCCGACGTGCAGTTCAGCTGATTTTGACTAACCAGCGCGCAATTGACCTTGGACTGCGTCTTGCGAACCAGCGAGGTCATGCTGATTTCCACCAGCGACGGCGAGCTGTTGACGTAGGTGCCGGATGCGAGCATCTGGTTGGTGTCGGTCGTACGGGTGGTGAAGGTGCCAGCCTGGAAGGTGGAAACAATACCGTTCGGATCAGTCCAGGAACCCTCGACGCCGGTCGGCGCAGCGCGTGCCGCGACCGGCATGGGGCGCGGGTTCGAGACACAGGCGGCAAGCGCTGCTGCTGCACCCGCAAGAACGAGAATGTTTCTGACCGTCATAGGTTTCTCCAGGCGATTCGAAGCGGACGATGGCCGCGAAAGTCCCGAAAAACATGGCGCGAGCCCGCCGCCATGGCAAGCCTGCTGCAACGGGAAAGCGAAATTACACTGCAGGCGTTACAAAAATGCCCGCCTTTCGGCGGGCATCGATGCTGATCTGAATCCGGTTACGAGCGAACCAGGATGTTCCTGAACTGCCACGGATCCTTGGTGTCGATGTCTTCCGGGAAAAGGCCCGGGCGGCCATCGAGCGGAGTCCAGTCGGTGTAGTGGCCTTCAACCGGGCCGAGATAGGGAAGCTGCACTTCAAGGCAGCGCTTGTAGTCCATCTCGTCGGCTTCGACGATGCCGGCCGTCGGGTGTTCGAGAGCCCAGACCATGCCGGCCAGAACGGCGGAGGTCACCTGCATGCCAGTCGCGTTCTGGTAAGGAGCGATGCGGCGGGTCTCTTCGACGGACAGACGGGAGCCGTACCAGAAGGCATTCTTTTCGTGACCGTAGAGGAGTACGCCGAGTTCATCGATCCCGTCCTCCAGCTCGTCCTCGTCGAGAACGTGGTGAACCGGCTGCGGCGTGCCGCCGTTGCCGAACATCTCGTGCAGGGAGAGAACGGCATCATTTGCCGGATGGTAGGCGTAGTGGCAGGTCGGGCGGAAGGTGACTTCGCCGTCCTTGTCGCGAACCGTGAAAAAGTCGGCGATCGAGATCGACTCGTTATGCGTGACGAGGAAGCCGTACTGCGGGCCTGGCGTTGGGCACCAGGTGCGAACGCGGGTGTTGGCGCCCGGCTGTTCCAGGTAGATTGCGGCTTGGCAGCCCTTCTTGTGCTTCTTGGCGTTCTTTGGCATCCAGTTCTCATGGGTGCCCCAGCCGAGTTCGGCCGGCTGCAGGCCTTCGGAGATGAAGCCTTCGACCGACCAAGTGTTCCAGAAGACGTTGAGCGGCTTCGGATGCTTGGTGCGCTGGGTGTCGCGCTCGGCGATGTGAATGCCCTTGACGCCGACCTTCTTCATCAGCTTCGCCCAGCCTTCGCGATCGTGCTGATCCGGCTGTTCGAACTTGAGGCCGATATCGTTAGCGAGGGTGACGAGTGCCTGCTTGACGAACCAGGAAACCATGCCGGGGTTCGCGCCGCAGGTGGAGACGGCGGTCGGGCCGCCGGGATTCTTGGCCTTCTCCTTAAGAAGGGTTTCGCGCAGCGCATAATTCGTGCGGTCGGCGTTCTTCAGGTCCTTGTCGAAATAGAAGCCGAGCCACGGTTCGACGACGGTGTCGATGTAGAGAGCACCGAGCTTGCGGCAGAGCTTCATCAGGTCGACCGATCCGGTATCGACGGAAAGATTGACGCAGAAACCCTGGCCACCGCCTTCGGTCAGAAGCGGCTTCAGCAGATCCTTGTAGTTTTCCTTGGTGACATGCGACTTGATGTGCCTCACGCCGTGCTTTGCCATTATTTCGGTGTGATCTGCGTCGTCACGCGGGTCGATGACTACCATCCGGCTCTTGTCGAATTTGAAGTGGCGCTCGATCAGCGGCAGCGTACCGCGGCCGATGGAGCCAAAGCCGATCATGACGATCGGGCCGGTAATTTCGGCATATACCGGATGGTTCTGTTCCGTCATTCTTTTCTCCTGTGTGGAAGCGGCAAGCCTCAAGAATTATTTTGGAGGCGCGCAAAAACTTAAAAGTAACCGGCTCTAATCATAAAATGCCGTCACAATAAAGAGCGCCAGAGCCGGAAAGGTCAACTTATCAGGCAGGCGAAAGCTCCCGCGCGAGCATGCGCAGCTTTGCAACGAGTTCGGCCTTCTGCAGCGTCAGGCCTTTATAGGCGGTCTGCTGTTCGTCAAGCGCCTCCAGCTGTGCCGCAAAGCTTGCGGCGAGTTCGCCGGCCTTGGGGTGATGTACGATCGCGGCGATCGAATCGACATAGACGTGGATGGTGAAGACGATATCGCCGGAAACCGGCAGCTTCCGTAAAGTCTGGCGCTCGACGCGGGCGAAGCGCTCGGCGAGCGTAAAGGCCTCGGCCTGCGGCGGGCGGCGATGCTTGGACCAGAGCAGGAAGAGATCGCTCGTGACGTTCACGGACCAGTTCATGCGCTCGACGGGTTGAGCGACCTGCAGATTGTCGAAGATGCGGGTGATCAGCGCTGCATTGCGGGTTCCCTCACCGAAGCCCGGCACGTCCGCATGGATTGCGTGCATCGGTTTTCCAAATTTCTCATGCAGAGACCAGGAGGAAGGGAAGGACACATGGGCGGCGACAAGATGCCAGCCGTCGTCCTTCCGGCGCATGATGGCGAGATCGTCGGCGATGAGCAAGCCGGCCTTCAAAAGCGGGGGCAGGGACTGGTCCGAAAGATCGACGGCTTTGCCGACGACCTCGATGAGACTGCCGTTCCGCTCGTAGAGATCGGGATGCGCTTCGCAGAGGTAACTCAGAAGCAGGTCGAGACATTCCTGCTGAGCGGCGTCGGTGCCTTCTTCAGCGACGAAAATTTCATGCCGGCGGGTTTCAGCTAGGAGCTGTTTTTCGCCGAGATAGCGCGGCAGATCACCGTTCGGCTCGATCCAGCGGCCGATGTCGAGCGGCAAGAGGCCGATGGTGAAGGGCTGAGAGGAGCCGTCGTAGGGTGTGTAGGTCGGAAGCGTCATAGCAAAGGTCTAACGCATCACTGTGCCTTGATGGAAGAACTCTTCAGGATATCCAGCCCATCAGCCACCGTTGTCACCGCGACTTCCGTGATCTCGTAATTCGCAACGCCGTGCACCGTGAACGGATCGGCGGCGACATAGGCCTCGATCTCGGCACGATTGCCGATCGCGAGGATCACGCCGCCGGTTCGCGGCACCTTGCGTCCCGAGACAAGGAACCAGCCTTTTGCATAGCCCGCCTTGACCCAGGCCATATGCTGTTCCATGTGCTTGTCGGCCTCTTCATTAGGCTTCACGTAGATTAGCGAGAGGATGAACATTGCAAAACCTCCGATGTATCGTTTCGAGCCCGTTGAGATATTCAATCGGAACGCTGCCATCCATCTTCTTTTTATAATTTTGCAGCAGAGTCCCACACGTAGTTACCCAGCACGCCCGGAGCCATCGGATGACCCAGATAACGGAGCGGCTCGCGGAGTTGCAGGAAGAAAGTGCCGTCCTGATCGCGCTGTACGATCAGGATGACCGTTTGCGGTATGCGAACGCGGCCTTTCGTTCGACCTTCGCGCTTGAGCCGAATGAGACCCCTTTGTGGGCCGACCTTATGCGCCGCAACACGAAGGCAGGACGCGGCACGATCATACGTGCCGCCGACTTCGAGATGTGGCTTGTTTCCGCGCAGTCGCGGCGAGGGAAACTGCCGTTTCGCGCTTTCGAGACCGACGTCGTCGACGGCCGCTGGTTCTGGATGACGGAAACAGTGCAGCGGGACGGCTGGATGCTCTGCATCGCAAGCGACATCACGGACATGAAGTCAAGCGAGCGCGACCTCAGGCAGGATCGCGATTTTGCGCTGCGCGCCTCGCAGACCGACGAATTGACCGGTATCTCCAACCGCCGCTTCATGATGGCGGCGCTTGAGAACATGGTTTGTCGCCTCGGGTCGATCGCTTCCGTCAGCGGCTGCGTCTGCATCATCGATCTCGATTTTTTCAAGCGGATCAACGACAGTTACGGCCATCAGGTGGGCGACCAGGTGCTGATCGATTTTGCGCGTCGGGTCCATCCGCTTGTGCGCCGGAGGGATAGTTTCGGCCGCATCGGCGGCGAGGAGTTCATGCTGGTTCTACCGGATACGACATTGGAGCAGGGCAAGGAGATCATCGACCGCATCCTCGAGATGGTGCGCGTTGCTCGCCCTATCCAGGCAACCCCGGATTTCTGCTACACCTGCTCTGCCGGGCTTGCCGAGTTGCGGCCGGGCGATACAGCGGAGGAACTCTACGCCCGCGCCGACGAAGCGCTTTACCTCGCGAAGGTCAGCGGCCGGGACCGGCTGAAGATCGCGGCTTAGAGAACAAGCCTTGCCGGGATGAGGCCTCGGAGCGAGTTTCCGACATAGATCCGGCCGTTCACCAGATCGCTCACCGCGATGCGGCCGACGCGGGCTTTGCGCTCGCAGATCAGCTCGGTACGCAGCACGCCGGCGAGCAGGCCGCAGGAGATCGGTGGTGTGCGAAGCACCCCGGAACCGTCGTCAAGGAAGACCGAGGTGATCGTGCCTTCGCAAACCTCGCCGCGTTCGTTCAGCATCAGCATTTCGTCGGCCTGCAGCGGCGTGTATTCGGCGCGCGCGTCATCGTAAACGGCGCGGCGGGTCGTCTTGATCCGCAGCAGTTTGTCGGCGCTGTCGAGGCGGGTTGCAGCAATACGGACGGTCCAAACCGTACCCGGCGCGAGCCGCGCGAAGGGGGCAGCCGTGACTTCGATCCGGCCACGAGCATCGAAGGTTAGCCGGACGCGCAAAGCGCCGGTCGCGCCCTCGATTGCTTCATTGAGCTCGTCGAGCGCATGTCGCGGCGCAGGAAAGCCGATGCGGCGGGCGGAGCGGTTCAATCGGGCAAGGTGCAACCGGAGGCGGACAAAGCCGGTGTCAGGTTCCCATCGCAGTGTCTCGATCAACGAGAAGTCGCTCATCGGGCGATCTCCTGATCGCCGATCGCGAAGCGCGCCTTGAGCAGGCACTCCTCATATTCTGCTTCGGCGGTGGAATCGAAGACGATGCCGCCCCCGACATTGAAGATCGCCTTGCCGCCTTCAAAGAGGCTGATGGTGCGGATCGCAACGGAAAAGCGCATGGCCCCGGTCGGGGAAATCATGCCGATCGCCCCGCAATAAGCGTCGCGCGGCGCGTCCTCGAGTTCCTGCAGGATATGCATTGCGCTCATCTTCGGCGCGCCGGTGATCGAGCCGCAGGGAAAGAGGGCGGCGAAGATGTCGCGGATGGAAAGGCCAGGCAGAAGCTTCGCCTGCACATGACTCACCATCTGATGCACGGTCGGATAGGTCTCGATCTCGAAGAGCTTCGGAACATCGAGCGTACCGACTTCGGTGATGCGCGAGATGTCGTTCCGAAGCAGGTCGACGATCATCCGGTTTTCTGCCTGGGTCTTCATATCCGCCCGCATCGCCGCGATGATAGCTGCATCTTCGGCCGCGTCGGCGCCGCGTTTGGCGGTGCCCTTCATCGGATGCGTCTCGATCCAGCCTTGCTCGTCCGTCCGGAAGAAGAGCTCGGGAGAGCGGGACAGGATGATAGGACCGCCGAGATCGACGAACGCTCCGTATTTTACGGGCTGGCGTTCGATCAGCGACCAGAAAGCCGCGCACGGATCGCCGTTCCAACTGGCTTCGACCGGCATTGTCAGGTTTGCCTGATAGCAGTCGCCCTGGCGCAGATGCCAATGCAGGCGGTCGAAGCGCTCTTTATATACAGGGAACGCCCACCCGGCTTTCGGCGCAGCCAGGAATTCCTCGTTTTCGAGGCGCTGTTTGGGCTGCGCAAGCGGATGGCCATCCGCCTGCGGCGCGTCGAAGATGCCGAAGCAGAGCAGCGGCGTCTGGCGGCCGTCTTCCGCAAAGCCGGCCAGCTTTTCCTCGAAGAGATAGCCGGCCTCGTAGGACATGTAGCCTGCCAGCCACTTTCCCTGCGCTCTCGCCGCTTCCATCCGCGCCAGAGCCGGGAAGAACTCGGCGCGGCTGCGTGCGATGATGATCTCCGCCGGATCGGCGAAAAGCATCACTTGTCCGGTCGTATCATCCCGGAAAAGGACAAAGCGTTCAGTTTCGGCCATCGGTGCCTTTTGATTGGAAGCTCAGGCTCTATCAAGCGCTTCCAATTCGTCGATCAGCCCTTCGATCATCGACAGCCCCTTGCTCCAGAACGACGGATCGGTGGCGTCCAGGCCGAAAGGCTTCAGGAGTTCGGAGTGGTGCTTCGTCCCGCCGGCCCTCAGCATCTCGAAATACTTCTCCTGGAAGCCCTTATCGGCCTTTTGATAAACGGCATAGAGCGAGTTCACCAGGCAGTCGCCGAAAGCATAGGCGTAGACATAGAAGGGCGAGTGGATGAAGTGGGGGATATACGCCCAGTAGGTCTCATACCCTTCCGAGATCCTGATCGCGGGCCCGAGACTTTCCGACTGGACGGAGAGCCACAGTTCGCCGATGTCTTCTGCGGTCAGTTCGCCGGCCTTGCGTGCCGTATGGACCTCGCGCTCGAATTCGTAGAAGGCGATCTGGCGCACGACCGTGTTGATCATGTCTTCGACCTTCTGGGCGAGCATCGCCTTGCGCTCACGCTTGTCGGTGGTCTTGTCGAGCAGTGCGCGGAAAGTCAGCATCTCGCCGAAGACGGAGGCGGTTTCGGCGAGCGTCAGTGGCGTCTGGCACATGAGCGCGCCCTGTTCGCCGGCAAGCACCTGATGTACGCCATGACCAAGTTCGTGGGCGAGCGTCATCACGTCGCGCGGCTTGCCGAGATAGTTGACGAGCACGTAGGGATGCGCCGACGGAACCGTCGGGTGCGCGAAGGCGCCGGGCGCCTTGCCAGGACGGACCGGCGCGTCGATCCACTGTTCGTCGAAGAAGCGGCTGGCGATCGCAGCCATCTCCGGCGCGAAATTGCCGTAGGCCGAGAGCACGGTCTCTTTCGCCTCGGTCCAGGAAATTACCGCGTTGGAGGTTTCCGGCAACGGCGCATTGCGGTCCCAGAAATTCATCTGGTCCATTCCGAGCCACTTTGCCTTCATCTTGTAATAGCGGTGCGAAAGGCGGGGATAGGCCTGCTTGACGGCAGCCGCCAGCGCATCCACCACCTCGCGTTCGACGCGGTTCGCCAGATGACGGCTGTCGGCGATGTCCTCGAAGCCACGCCAGCGATCGGAGATATCCTTGTCCTTGGCGAGCGTATTGGTGATCAGCGTAAACGTGCGGATATTCGCCTTGAAAGTTTCGGCGAGCGCCACCGCTGCCTTGCGGCGGGCTTCCGGATCCTTGTCCTGCAGCAAATTGAGGGCCACTTCGAGCGGCACTTTTTCGCCGTCGATGTCGTAGCGAAGCTCCGCCATCGTTTCGTCAAAGAGGCGATTGAACGCAGCCGCACTCGTCATCGACTTTTCGAGGAAGAGCTGTTCCAGCTTGTCTTCCAGTTGGTAGGGCTTGTCCTTGCGCAGGTCGATCAGCCAGGGACGGTAGTGGCCGGCATCGGGGTCATTCGCCATGCAGGCGTCCATCACCGCGTCGTCGATCCGGTTCAGCTCCAGCGCGAAGAAAAGAAGATGGCCGGAGAATTCGGTGATTTTTGCCTGGACATCGCCGTAAAGCTTGCCGTTCACGGGATTGCTCGTATCGGAGAAATAGGTGAGGCCCGCGAACGAGCCGAGGCGGCCGATAAGGTCATCCAGCTGCTCATATTCCTTCAGCGCCTGGCCAATACCTTCAGCGCCTTTTTTACTCGCTGCATCCGCTAGCTTGCCCTTCCATTTTTCCTCGAAGGCGATGGCGTGTTTGCCTGCCTTTTCCATGTCGCTGGTGAAAGCGGTAGAGGTGGCGGAGGGGTAGAGATCCTGCAGTTTCCAGACGGGAAGGTCGCCAAGCGCTGGATCTGCCGCGGCCGAGCCAGCTGTTGCCGAAAAATTAAGACCGGCACCGGGGAGCATGAGATTCATGGGCTTGGTTCCTCTTCCTCATTTCGAACAGGTCTGACTGTCTAAGCTCCGGAAGGCTCCGCTTCAAGGGGCTTTCGGGGGGCAGAAGGCCCCGCTTCGATACGGATTCGGGGTCGCCACAATCGTTAAAATGCAATTATTTCTCAAAACTGGATGTTCAAGCCTTTCTGCCAGAGTGCCTCACAGGTTTCGCATGAAGTGAGGCGACAATGACCGGTCATAATGAGCTCAAGGGTGCAGGGCAGATTCTGTTGGTCGAAGACGACCCGGTGCAACGCCGCCTGCTAAAAAATGCAGTCGAGCGCCACGGGCATGTCGTCCATCAGGCTGAAAACGGCCGGATCGGTCTTGAGATGGTGAAGCGGGACGGCGGCCTCTTCAACGTCATCATTCTCGACCTCATGATGCCGGAAATGACCGGGCTGGAATTCCTCGAAGCCCTCAATGAACTCGGCACACATATTCCCGTGGTCGTGCAGACCGGGCAGGGCGGCATCGAGACGGTGGTGCAGGCCATGCGTGCCGGCGCCTTCGATTTCGTGGTTAAACCGGTTTCGCCCGAGCGGATCGCGAATTGCATTGCTAACGCGATGAAGCTCGACCAGCGCGAAGTGAAAGCCCGTTCGGGCCGCCGTTCACGCTCTGGCGCCGTCGGCTTCGACGACATCGTTTCGGCGAGCCCGGCGATGATCCGGGTCATCGATCTGGCGCAGCGTGCCGCGCAATCGAACATTCCGGTCGTGCTTGAAGGTGAGTCGGGCGTCGGCAAGGAGCTCGTGGCCCGCGCCGTCCAGTCCGGCGGTGACCGTTCAAACAAGCCTTTTGTGACGGTGAATTGCGGTGCCATTCCGCACAATCTCGTCGAGAGCATTCTCTTCGGCCACGAAAAGGGTGCCTTCACCGGCGCGACCGAGCGCCACATCGGCAAGTTCATGGAAGCCGATGGCGGAACGATCTTCCTTGACGAGATCGGAGATCTGCCGCTCGAGGTGCAGGTCAAGCTGTTGCGTGCCGTGCAGCAGGGCGAAATCGAAACGGTCGGCGCGCGTACGGCGCACAAGGTCAACGTCCGCCTCATTTCGGCGACGAACAAGGATCTGATCGAGGAAGTGAAAAACGGCCACTTCCGCGAAGACCTCTATTACCGCCTGAACGTCTTCCCGATCACCATTCCGGCGCTGCGCAAGCGCAAGGAGGACATCCCGCATCTGGTGCGCGTCTTTGCCGACCGCTTCTCGTCCGAGCAGAAGAACGGGCAGCGGATGACGGTCAGTCCCGGTGCCTTGGCACTGCTGACGGCTTATGACTGGCCGGGCAACATCCGCCAGCTCGAAAATGCGATCTTTCGCGCCGTCGTGCTTGCCGAGGGGCATGAACTCACCGAAGCGGACTTTCCGCAAATTGCCGCGCAGCTGCCGCAATATGACGTGGTGGATCATCTGGCGCTGGTCGCGGACAATACGCATCGTGAGCACGAAGCGGAATTTGCGGCAGGCGAATATCACGTTCCGCCGATGTATGGCGGTGAGTCGTCCGCGCGTCACAACGAGGTGCCGGAAAACGCGATTGCAAGCGTCAGTGCCGCCGGCGACGTACGCAAGCTTGCCGATGTCGAGGAGGAATTGATTCGATTCGCCCTTAAATTCTACCGGGGCCAGATGAGTCAAGTGGCCAGAAAACTCGGTATCGGGCGGTCAACGCTTTACAGAAAACTCAAGGATTACGGGATCGACCCCGACAATCCGCAAAAAGATGCGGCATAGCAGGCGCTTGATTAATAATCCGGCAAGCATGTCTTGTTACCTGTCATAAACCTCTTGTTAGTCCATTGTTGACTATGTAAAGAAAAGGTTGAACGCGTGTGGCATTTTTGCCATGGTGTGACCGCATTTGAAAGACATTGGGACAGCCGGGGCACTGGGGCAGTCTGACGAGGATTTGGTTTGCCGGATTTGAATGAGAATTCCAAGCCTTGGCGCTTGAGCTGGCGTACGCTGTACGCCGACATTGGCGGAAAGGCGGTTAGGACGGCAATGGCTGCCCTTCTCGCACTTGCGGTTTCCTCACCGGTATTCGTTGGCACACCATCTGAGGCAGCGGGCGAAACGCGCAGCCTGAAACTCTATTTCATCCACACCGGCGAAAAGGCTGTCATCACCTACAAGCGCAACGGCAGGTTCGACCCGAAGGGTCTCGAGCAGTTGAACCGGTTTCTCCGCGACTGGCGAAAGAATCAGCCGACGAAGATGGACCCCCGCCTTTTTGATCTCATCTGGGAAGTCTACCGCCAGAGCGGTTCCAGGGACTATATCAACGTCGTCTGCGGTTTCCGTTCACCCGGGACAAATGCGATGCTCAAGGCGCGTTCGCGCAATTCCGGTGTCGCCGAGAAGAGCCAGCATATGCTCGGCAA
Source organism: Rhizobium sp. SVR5-9E (assembly GCF_056755095.1). Lineage (NCBI taxonomy): Bacteria > Pseudomonadati > Pseudomonadota > Alphaproteobacteria > Hyphomicrobiales > Rhizobiaceae > Rhizobium > Rhizobium sp. SVR5-9E. Next base: position 42,290 of record NZ_JBNDHS010000014.1, read on the forward strand.
GGCGATGGACTTCTTCATTCCGGACGTCAAGCTTGCCAAGTTGCGCGCGATCGGCATGAAAATGCAGGTCGGCGGCGTTGGCTTCTATCCGAAGTCCGGTTCGCCCTTCGTGCATATGGATGTCGGCGGCGTTCGCGCCTGGCCGCGCATGACCCGGCAAGAGCTGGTTCAGCTTTTTCCCAATGGCAACACCATCCACATCCCGGCTGACGGTAAGCCCTTGCCGGGCTACCAGCAGGCGATGGCCGACTACAAGCGCCGCGTGAGCACCGATCAGCTCGTTGCAGCCGTCGGCGGCGATACGGAGACGCGGAAGCCGAAGACATTGTTCGCCGCACTCTTTGGCGGTGGCGCAGACGATGAAGAGGATAGCGCGGAGGATTCGGCTCCGGTCGCTGTGGCCAGGGCAACGCCGCCGAAGGCGGAGGCGCCTGCTGCCGAGGTTGAAGCCCAGCCCACCGAGGTTGCCGCTGTGAATGCGCCGGTGCCGCAGGTTCGTCCTGCCTTTGCCGGTCAGCTTGCCGGCGGCGAAGTTGCGAATGCTCTTGTTCCGCCGAATTCCGGCAATAGCGCCGAGCAGGCCCTAGCGGCGGCGACGGAGCAGCAAGGCGAGCCGCAGCAATTTGCCGATCTCAGCAGCTATCACATTCCGGTTCCATCACTGCTTGGTCCTCGCAACGCCCCGGGTGATGCGGAGGTGGCCTCCAACGATCCCGCGGTTGCTATCCCGAGCGACCGTCCTGCCCTTGCCGAATCGGATGCGAATGCAGCCGTAGCCGGTCAGCTCTCTCCGGCCGTCGCGCAGGCGCTTGATCAGGAGAATGCTGCAGCCAAGCAGGTTGCTGCCCTTGCGCCAGCAACCATCGAGCAGGCGATCAAGGCAGCAATGCCGGCGACCAAGCCGGCCGAGAAGGCGCCGGTTCAGCTTGCGGCTCTTGCTCCTGTCAAATCCGCAAGCTTCGGCGACATCTTCGATCCCCCGCATGTCTCCCAGAATGGCGATGCCGCCGGCATTGCGACCAAGGGCGGACGCCCGACGAAGGCTGCCGCGGCCGCTGCCGAGGCAAGCCGGGCGACAGTCCGCACCGAGCCGAAGCTCACTCAGAAGATCATCTCGCAGTGGGCGCTGACCAATTCACGCATGGAGATGGTCACGAAGCCGGTCAAGGCACCTCGCTTCGTCAGCCAGACGCTCCGGGCCCAGCCGACGGCGGTCTATGCCGAGGGCTTCACCGTCAATACTGCTTCCGTCGATCCGGCCCGCTTCAGCGGCTCCGCCGTCAACTTCATGGAAGTGCGCAAGTTCGAGACGAACTGAGCGGATCACTCAGAACGAACTACAAAACCGCCGGAGTGATCCGGCGGTTTTCGTTTACACAGGCTGTGACCTTCAGCGGTTTCTCGTCATCTCCTGTTACCGGGTTTGACCGGCCTTCATCGGCCTAGGCCCCAAGTAAGGGCGCCTCTCGGATTCGTCGGAGCGCAGCGCGCTTCTCAGCCGCAGCAGATCCTTGCGCGCAATCAAACCGATGAGCTTGCCCGTTTCCCTCTCGACGATCGGAATCCGGCCGGCATCGCTCGCCAGCATCAGATCCGCGATGAAACCGACAGTGTCGTCGATATGCCCGACGGGAAGCGAAGCGTCAGAAATCCGCTCGGACAAGGTCTCCTTGCCGAGTGTTCCGTCGCGCTCCCAGGTCAGGGCGTCCGCACGCGAGACCATGCCGACCAAGGTTCCGTCCGCTTCGACGACCGGGTAGATGCGATGGGTCTTGGCGCCGGATGAAAAGAAATCGCAGGCCTCGCCGACGGTCAGGGATGCCGGAAGGCTATCGACCTCCTGGATCATGATGTCGCCGGCGCGGGTGAGCTCGAACGGATCGATCCCGTATTCACGGGTGATGTGCTGGCCGCGTCTTGCGATCTTCTCGGTCAGGATAGAGCGACGAAGGAGCAGGACCGTGACGGCATAGGCAACGACGGTCGCCGCGAGCAGGGGAATGAGGGTGCTGACATCACCGGTGATCTCCACGGCAAAGAATGTTCCGGTCAGCGGGGCGCGCATTGTTCCACCCATCATCGCGGCCATGCCGAGCAATGCCCAGAAGCCCGGTTCGCCCGGAAAGGCAAGACCCACCAGCCAGCCGAGCGCGCCGCCCAGAATGAGGAGCGGCGCGAGCACGCCGCCGGATGTTCCGGAAGACAGGGCCACCAGCCAGATGCCCGCCTTTACCAGGAGGATCGCGATGACGGCCTTTGCCACGATGTGGCTTGCCAGAAGATCCGAGATGATGTCGTAGCCGACGCCGAGCGCGCGGGGCTCGATCAGGCCGCCCAACCCGACGACGAGACCACCGAGGGCGGGCCACCACATCCAATGGATGGGCAGTTTCTCGAAGGCGTCCTCGATCTTGTAGAGCAGGGTCGTCAGCAATCCGGATTGCAGGCCGGAGACGATCCCCATTGCCGCACATAGAAAGATTCCCCACCAGGGCAACGCCACCTGGAAATGCGTCGGGAACAGAGGGCCGGCGCCAAAAAGGAACGGGCGCCAGGAAATGGAGACGCAGGCGGCGACGGCAACGGGAATGAAGCTGCGCGGCTTCCATTCGAACAGCAGCAGCTCGACGGCCAGCATGACGGCGGCAATGGGAGAGCCGAAGATCGCCGTCATGCCCGCGGCGGCGCCGGCAACGAGCAGCGTCTTGCGTTCGGCGGAACTCATGTGGAAGAACTGCGCGAAGAGCGATCCGATCGCGCCGCCCGTCATGATAATGGGACCTTCCGCACCGAAGGGGCCGCCGGTGCCGATGGAGATCGCCGACGACAGCGGCTTCAGGACCGCAACCTTGGGCGACATACGGCTTCCGCCGATCAGAATCGCTTCGATCGCCTCCGGAATACCGTGTCCCCTGATCTTTTCCGAACCGAAGCGCGCCATCAAGCCGATGACAAGACCGCCGAGGACGGGTGCGGCGACCATCCAGGCCGAGCGCGGCAGGTCGACGAAACTCGGCGCCACAATGCTCATATGGCCGAACCAGACGACATTCGTCACGAGGGCAATGAGGCTGACCAATACCCATGCTGCGAAAGCGCCGCCCGTTCCAACGATTACTGCCATGCCCACCAGAAGCAGGACGCGGCGGTCCGTGGTGAAATCGCCGGCCTCCCGGCGGGACAGGCCCCCGGTGAAGTCGCGGGCTTTTGACGGTCGGTTAAGTTCGATCATGGTGGTCCACCTGCAAAAAAAAGTGTCAGCGGCGGCAGTCGATATATCGTATCACGATATAAATCAACAACGACGGCGAAGAATATCGGAGACCGCCGCAGAGAGGAGGCAGGCGTCGATCGGTGCGGCTTCGGCCGCGCTCGATTCCGTCGCATCTTGCAGGATCAATGCGAGTTGGCGCAGATAGATGCATGCACCGATCAAAGACGAAAGCCGGGGAATGACGAAGCGACCGAAAGTCCAACTCACTCAAGCCGACTACGAAGCCCTTGCGGCCTTGCGATACGCACTCCGCAAGTTCATGGATTTCAGTACCTCGGCCGCGCAGGAAGAGGGACTGCCACCGCAGCAGCATCAGGCGCTGCTGGCGATCAAGGGCCTGCCTGAAGGCGAGGTCATGACCGTCGGCATGCTGGCAGAGCGGCTACTTATCGCCCCGCATACCGCGACCGAACTCGTCGGTCGCCTCATTGCCTCTGCCTACGTGCAGCGCGAGACGGATTCCGAAGACAGGCGGCGACAGACGCTGAAGCTTACGCGAAAGGCCGAGGACATCCTGCTGCGGCTCAGCGCAATCCATCTGCACGAGGTGCGGGAAATGGCGCCGCGACTGATCGAAATCCTGTCGCGCCTGCGAGATGACGGACGGTAGTTGTCCCGCGAACCTGCGTGGGCTGGTGAAAGGGCGCCCTTCCAAAAGAAAAGCCGCCGAAAATCGGCGGCTTTCGAAAAGCTGGAATATGGCCGGTGCTCAGGCTTCTGGCGGGGACTCGATCATGCCGAGTGCGTGCAGGTAGGTATCGAGGATCGCATCCTCTTCCATTCGCTCCTGCTCGTCCTTCTTGCGAAGAGCAACAACCTTCTTCAGGATTTTCGTATCGAAGCCCATGCCCTTGGCTTCGCCATAGACGTCCTTGATGTCGTCGGCGATGGTCTTCTTTTCTTCTTCCAGGCGTTCAATACGCTCGACAAACGCGCGAAGCTGGTCGCGGGCGACGCCATGTGCATCAGACATCGTGTTCTCCTGATTTCCGGATGATCGATTGGGATGCACGTGACTGCCGCGAAGCAGCGTCATGGTCAAGCCGCTTTGCTGTTCGCAGGCCTATTTGTGCGGATTGTTCAGCTCAAAAGCGGCCTTTTGCACAGGCGAAGCCTCGTTCTGGTGGAGGTTCTTCCAATCTTCGTACGGCATGCCGTAGACGATCTCGCGCGATTCGTCCTTGGTCAGCGGCACGCCCTCGGCTTCGGCGGCTTCACGATACCAGTTCGAAAGGCAGTTGCGGCAGAAGCCGCCGAGATTCATCAGGTCGATGTTCTGAACGTCGGTGCGTTCGCGCAGATGCTGCACAAGCCGGCGGAAGGCGGCTGCCTCGAATTCTGTCTGCTGTTCCTTGCTGAGTGCGGTCATTTCGCTCTCCTTCATTCGTAAGGGCCGGTGCGCGACACATGCACATTATAGTCGTGCAGCGCCGGATCGGCATTCATGGCCTCGAAGATCGGAGCCAGGCGTTCGGCCCACTTGGAAATGCCGGCCTCGCTTCCAATCAGATCCTGACGAACCTCAAGCAGGGCATGCGGTATGCCGGTCAGCATGCAATGCCGGTACATCGTGTCGCCCTTCAGTGCGCCGTCATAAGGTTCGTTATCGCCAACAATCAGATCGGGATCGCGCCTCAGCATGTCAAGCAGCGGGGCGACGGCGCGGTGATCGGTGTCCCAGAGGACGGCAGCGTGCCAAGGCCGCGGAATGCCTTTCCAGGCATTCGTATAGGAATGCAGCGACAGCACGAGCGGCGCCCGGCTGGTGGCATTGGCCACCTTGTCGATCGTTTTGGACACCGCGTCATGATAGGGCCGGTGGAACGTCTCGACGCGGTAGTTCCATTCCTCGCTGGTGATGGGATGATTGCCTGGAATAATCGCGCCGTCGGAAATCTTCATGATCAGCGTAGGATCATCTTCACCGCGATTTGGGTCGATCAGAAGCCGCGAAAAGCCGCTGAGAACGGCCGGAACGCCGAGTTTGGCGGAAAGCTTTCGCACCAGGCCTTCTATGCCGATGTCATAGGCGATATGGCGGGAAAAGGCGGCTTCGGGAAGCCCGAGGCTGCCGTAACGTTCAGGCAGGCGATTCATGGCGTGATCGCCGAGGATCACCATGCCGCTGTCATGATTCCCGGGTAGTATTTCAAAAGCATTGAAGTGATTCATTCGTGAATTGCCGATCGTCATGTGGCGCTCGCGCCACTGATCGCACGCGCCCGCGGCAGGTTCAAGCGGGATGCGCTGCAGCCTGGGCAAGTCACCGTTCACGAGCAGGTTATGAAGGAATATAATCGATTAGCATCGCGTTGACATTCGTTCCATGGCGGCGCAAGAAGGCACGGACAACGAATAACCTGGGAGCCATTCGGAAGCCGTGTTGATGCAAGCCGCACCAAGTTTCCTCACCCGGTCCGGGCCGCTTGCCCGTTTCGCCTTGTTTTCACTCGCTGCCTTCTCGCCATTCTTTCTTGCCGATAGTGCGCACGCAGACTTCCGCGTATGCAACGGCACGCAGAACCTGGTGGGCGTCGCGATCGGATACCGTGGCAAGGACGGGTGGGTCACGGAAGGCTGGTGGCAGGTCCCGGCAACGACTTGCGCGACGCTGATCGAAGGAGAATTGCAGTCACGCTATTACTATCTCTACGCTGAGGACGCCGCCCGGGGAGGCCGATGGACGGGTGATGTGCAGATGTGCGTAGCGGAGAACGAGTTTAAGATCACGGGCGTGCAGGACTGCTATGCCCGCGGTTATCAGAAGATGGGATTCAAGGAGTATGACACCGGCCGCCAAGGCAGCTGGATGGTCCAACTCTCCGACACTCCCGGTACGCAGGAAAGCGCAAATTAATGAAGCGTAATCGAAAAGTAAAAATCCTGGCGACGCTCGGCCCGGCGTCCAGTGAAGAAGCGGTGATAGAAAAGCTCCACCAGGCCGGTGCTGACGTATTCCGTATCAACATGAGCCACGCCAGCCATGATGTGATGCGAATGCTGATCAGCCGTATCCGCGCCGTCGAGGCCCGCTCCGGCCGCCCGATCGGCATCCTGGCTGACCTGCAGGGCCCGAAGCTTCGCGTCGGCAAGTTCGCCGATACCAAGGTCGATCTGAAGCCCGGCCAGACCTTCACCCTCGACAACAGTGACGCCCCCGGCGACGCAACCCGCGTCTTTCTGCCGCATCCGGAAATCCTGGAAGCGGTCAAGCCCGGCGATCGCCTGCTGATCGACGACGGCAAGCTCGCCTTGCGCGCCGAAAAGTGTGACGGCAAGAGCATCGTCACGACGGTTATTTCCGGCACCAAGATTTCGGACCGCAAGGGCATCAGCCTGCCCGACACGCTGCTTGGCGTCGGTGTTCTGACCGATAAGGATCGCGTCGATCTCGATGCCGTTCTGGCGACCGACGACGTCGACTGGGTCGCGCTCTCCTTCGTCCAGCGCCCGGAAGACCTCGCGGAAGTCCGCAAGATCGCCAGAGGCCGGGTCGGCCTGATGTCGAAGATCGAGAAGCCGCAGGCCATCGAGCGCATCGAAGAGATCATCGAACTCTCGGACGCATTGATGGTCGCCCGTGGCGATCTCGGCGTCGAAATGCCGCTCGAGTCCGTTCCGGGTATCCAGAAGCAGCTGATCCGCGCCTGCCGCCGTTCCGGCAAGCCGGTCGTCGTCGCAACCCAGATGCTGGAATCGATGATCTCTTCTCCGGTGCCGACACGCGCCGAGGTATCGGACGTTGCGACCGCCGTCTTCGAAGGTGCGGACGCGGTCATGCTTTCGGCTGAGTCCGCCTCGGGCGCCTATCCGGTCGAAGCCGTTTCGACGATGGCGTCGATCGCCAGCGCCATTGAGCGCGAGCCGCATTATCCCGGCATCATCTACGCCCAGCGCGCCCAGCCGGAGGCAACTGGCGCCGATGCGATTTCGCTCGCCGCCCGCCAGATCGCCGAGACGCTGAAGCTTTCTGCGATCGTCTGCTACACCTCGTCCGGTACCACCGGCCTGCGCGCCTCGCGCGAGCGTCCGCAGGTGCCCGTCCTTGCCCTTTCGCCGATCATCAAGACGGCTCGCCGTCTGGCGATCGTCTGGGGCCTGCACTGCGTCGTCACGCATGACGCGACGGATCTCGACGACATGGTCAACCGGGCCTGCCGCATCGTCGCTGGCGAGGGCTTCGGCAAGCCAGGCGACCGCATCATCATTTCTGCCGGCGTGCCGCTTGGAACGCCGGGCGCGACCAATATGCTCCGCATCGCCTATATTGGTTCGGACGGCCAGAGCGGCATCTGATCCGGTTGAGTGAATGAATAAGAGCCCGCTGCTTCCGAGGCGGCGGGCGTTTTGTTTTTCGGCTTGCTCGCAGTCTCGGCAAATGCAAGCTTCCGATATCCGAGCGTTGGGAGGCACTCATGGATATCATTACCCTTCTGGCTTTCGCTGCCGTTTCCTTCGTTGGTATCGCGACGCCGGGTCCGACCGTGCTTCTCGCGCTGACCAATGGCTCCCGCTATGGTACGCGCCGGGCTATCGCCGGCATGGCGGGCGCCGTGCTTTCGGACTTCGTGCTAATCGGCGCTGTGGCGATCGGTCTCGGCGCGTTGCTGGCAGCCTCCGAATTCTGGTTTTCCGTGCTGAAATATGCGGGCGCGGCCTATCTTGCCTTTCTGGGTATCATGATGCTGCGCTCGAAGGGAAGCATCGATACGGCGGAACAAGCGGAGAGCGCCGTCGGCACTGCCTCTGCCCTCGCGATTGCGACGAGAAGTTTCATGGTCGCGGTGACGAACCCCAAGGGTTATCTCTTCTTCTCGGCCTTCCTGCCGCAGTTCATCGATCCAACGCTACCGCAGCCGGCTCAATATGCGGTGCTCGCAGCCGTCTTCGCCTCGCTCGATTTCGTGATCATGTTCGGATATGCAGCTTTCGGGTCTCAGGCCGTCCGCCTGCTCAAGAGTTCCGGCGCCATGTGGCTCGACCGGATAAGCGGTGGTGCAATGCTCGCCCTTGCCGGATCGCTGGCGCTCTACCGGCGGGCGGCCACCTGATCCAGGGTGCGGATTTTACGCAGCAGCGGGCAATAGAGCGTGCGTTAGGCAGTGAACTCTCGTAGTGCATTGCGGCGGATTGCCTGCGGCGGCTGGCCGAAGGCGCGCAGGAAGGCTCGGCGCATGCGCTCGCGGTCGGCGAAGCCTGTTTCGGCGGCGACGACATCGATCGGATGCCGCCCCTGTTCCATCATCAGCCGTGCAGCCTCAAGACGCAGGTTCTCCACCGCCTTTGCTGGCGACTGTCCAGTCTCGGCCCGAAACGTCCGGCTGAACTGGCGCGGGCTCAGATGTGCCGCGTCGGCCAGCTCCTCGACGGAAAGCGTATTCTTCAGGTTGCTGCGCGCATGCGCAAGCGCCTTCTGGATGCGGTCCGATTTAGGCTCCAGTTCCAACAGCGCTGAGAACTGCGATTGGCCGCCGGCGCGGCGATGATAAACGACGAGTTTGCGGGCAACGGCGCGGGCGACATCTGCGCCGTGATCCTTCTCGACCATGGCAAGCGCCAGATCGACGCCGGCCGTCATGCCTGCGGAACTCCACACGGAGCCGTCGATGATGAAGATGCGGTCTTCCTCGATCTTGATCTTCGGGTAGCGCGATTGCAGTTCACGGGCGAGAAGCCAATGCGTCGTGGCGCTGCGACCATCCAGAACTCCTGCCTCGGCCAGCAGGAAAGCGCCGGTGCAGATCGATGCGACGCGCCGGGAGGCGGCAAGGGCGTTGCGGATGAAGTCACTCTCCTTTGGGCTCGGCAGTTGGATGCCGACGGCTCCCGACACCAGCAGCGTATCGAAGGCCGGATCATCGAAGCGGCTGGTCTCGATCGTGACGCCAAACGAGCCCTGCACCGGTCCGCCGGTCTCCGAGAGGTAGGCGATGTCGTAAACCTGTTCGTCGAGTTCGAGGTTGGTGAACTCGAAGGCGGAGATTGCGGCTAGGCTCATCATCTGGAAGCCCGGGAAAAGCAGGACGGCAATACGCTGCATGGCTCGAAACTCCGTTTGTCCTAAAAGGTGGTCTATATGACATTCAAGACATCGGCAATCGAGCGTATGACTCCCTTCAAGCGAACAGCAGGTGCTGTTGCGCAACATGGAGAAAAGACAATGACCGATCAGCACAAGGGCACGGCCCTCGTTACAGGCGCATCGTCAGGTATCGGTGCGATCTATGCCCACCGGCTCGCAAAGCGTGGCTACGACCTCATTCTTGTCGCCCGCAACGCCGAGCGCCTTTCGGAACTCGCGACGAAGCTGACCAGGGAAACGGGCAGGACGGTCGAAACGCTCCCCGCCGATCTCGGCAGCAAGGCCGATCTCGCACGCGTCGAGCACGTGCTGAAGTCGGACCAAAGTATTACAATGCTCGTCAACAATGCAGGCTTCGGCGGCACCGCACCGCTGCTTGCCTCCGATGCGAACAAGATGCAGGCGATGGTCGATCTCAATGTCACGGCGCTGATGCGGTTGACCTATGCCGCCGTGCCCGGGTTTGTGGCCCGCGGCGGCGGCGCGATCATCAACATCGCATCGATCGTCGCGATCGCGCCGGAGATCCTGAACGGTGTCTATGGGGCCAGCAAGGCATTCGTTCTCGCCTTCAGCCAGTCGCTGAAGCACGAGTTGGCGGACAAGAACATCCGCGTCCAGGCGGTGCTGCCGGGAGCGACCGCGACCGAATTCTGGAGTATTGCCGGCACGCCGGTCGAGCATCTGCCGACAGAAATCGTCATGCCGGCGGAAGACATGGTGGACGCGGCTCTTGCCGGTTTCGACCAGGGCGAGTTTGCAACGATCCCGGCACTCGAAGACGCCGGGTTGCTGAAGGCCTACGAGGATGCGCGCCAGGCGCTGATGCCGAACCTGTCACGGTCCGCGCCTGCGGCACGTTACAAGGCAGCGTAGGTCTGACCACGGCGCGAATAGGCGAGGTGCGCGAGCGCGCCTCCTCCCGATCTATGGCAGGGACACGTGGCCGACGCGATAGATCTGGTCGTCGTTGGCGATCAGCGGCATGTCGCGATAGAGTGTGAAGCGTACAAGGCTCCAGCCGAACGGCTCGAAGGCGGATATCGACGCCAGCGCGCCGCCTCGGGCTGCTGTTTCTGCATTTGATCGCGCGTCTTCCTCCTTGCGGATCTCGGCAAGCGGTGCATAGGGCGGGATCGGTAGGACGTTGCGGCTCGCAAACCTCGCGGCCTTTAGGTCTGTCACTACGGCACTCCACACGATCCAGTGTCTTACCTGGGGCCAGCCGAACGTCTGCGCCAGAGCCTCGAAGCCGGGGCCAGTCAGGAAATCGCTGGCACCCTCCGGCTGCTCCCAAACATAGAATGGTGCATAGAGGTTTTCCCGGCTGCCGAACTCGCCCTTGCGGGCGCTGAGATAAGCCTTGAACCGCAAGTTCGGGAACGCGTCGAGCATTGGCCCCTTGTCACGAATCCGGCGATCGATGATCGCCATGTCGTAGTCTGAGGGCAGCGTGAAACTGTATTGCATCGCGATCATCGGGACGTCTCCAAAGGCTGGAAGGCGCGACGTTCCCAGCCCGGTACGGTCATCTGCGCCTCGCCGTCGCCGAACGACCATTCGTCCGGTGACGTGGTCGTCACGACGATCATGACGTCTTTCGGCCTGAGTCCCGGCGACTGTTCAAGCAGATCCACCGCGCATTTGAAGAAGGCCTTCCGGGTTTTCGTCGAACGCGGCTTTCCCGCAGTGATGGCGATGAGCGTGAAATCATCCGAGCGAGGGCCGGTGAGATAATGTCGGTCGAAGATCAACTCACCTGGCTCATGCTGATGAATGATCTGAAAACGGTCATTGGGCGGAACATTGAACGTTTCGACCATGGCGCGATGGATGCTGTCGGAAAGCGCACGGAGATAATCCGGCGATTTGCCTTTCAGGAGTGAGATTCGAACGAAGGGCATGGCTGCCTCCTAGTCGCAAGTTCTTGACAGGAGGAGCATCGCACGACACGATTATGCATAAAATCAGAATTTTATGAACTGACCATCCAGAAAAACGGGATTATGGCGGTGCCCAAAACGATCTTCGATCTCGACGTGCTGCGAACCTTCTCGACCGGAATGGAACTTGGCAATTTCGCCAAGGCGGCAGATCGGCTTGGGCGCTCTACATCGGCAGTCAGCGCGCAGCTCAAGAAGCTGGAAGAACAGGCGGGCACGCCGATTTTCCGCAAGGCTGGTCGCGGCCTGGCGCTGACGGAAGCCGGCGAGACGATGCTCGCCTATGCACGGAGGCTGCTCGAACTCAATGACGAAGCGGCCGCGGCGGTCCACGGCGTCGAGCTGGAAGGCTGGGTACGGCTTGGTCTGCAGGAGGATTTTGGTGAAAACCTGCTTCCGGATGTTCTCGGCCGATTCGCTCGCGCGCATCCGAAGGTGCGGATCGAGGCACGCGTTGCTCGCAACACGGAGCTGCTCGAGCGGGTGACGAGCGGGAAGCTCGACCTGGCGCTGGCCTGGAGCGATGGGACTGTGACGGCGCATTGCGAGCGCATTGGCGATCTTCCCATGCGCTGGATCGGGCCTGCTTCAGGGAAGCTGGACTGGCATGCCGCAAGCGAAGAACCCCTGCCACTTGCCGCACTCGAGGCACCCTGCCTCCTGCGAACCGCTGCCACGAACGCATTGGACAAGGCCCATATTCCCTGGCGGCTTGCCTTTGTCAGTCCCAGCCTTGGCGGGTTGTGGGCTGCAACGGCGGCGGGGCTCGGCGCGACAATCCGCACGCCGATCGGTCTGCCCTCGAAGGTCAGTCCGTTGATGGCTTCGATGGCGGCGTTGCCGGAACTGCCGATGCTCGGCCTCGTGCTTCATCGCGCCGAAGCGGAGCCCGGCCCGGCGACGTCGCGGCTTGCCTCCATCATGCTGCAGGCGGTGCGCGAGGCGATCTCCGATCTGATGCCGCGGCAGATACCGGAAAATGCCTAGGCCGCGTCCTCAGCCGTATTTCTCGAGAACACCGGTAAAGATGTGCGAGTCGACGTTGCCGCCGGATGTCACGGCGATGACGCTGTCGCTTTCGAGCGCGTCGCCATGGAAGAGCGCGGCAGCGAGAGCGACCGCGCCGCCGGGTTCGACGACGATCTTCAGCCGCTTGAATGCGAGCGCCATTGCCCTCAGCGCCTCCTCGTCGGTGACGACGATGCCCGCGCCCGCAAGCCGCTGCAGGATCGGGAACGTGATCTTGCCGGGCTCCGGTGTTACGATCGCATCGCAGATCGAACCTGTCATTGCCGCGTTGCGCACGATCTTGCCGACGGCCAGCGAACGCGTGGTATCGTCAAAGTCTTTCGGTTCGCAGGGCCGCACGGTGAAGCCCGGGGCACTTGCTTCGAGCGCCAGCGCGATGCCGGAACTCAGCCCGCCGCCGCCGCAGGGAACGAGGACCTCGGCCGACTTCACGCCTTCTTCCTCCGCCTGTTCGGCAATCTCAAGCCCGGTCGTGCCCTGACCGGCGATCACCAGCGGTTCATCGAAAGGCCTGATCAGGGTCAGTCCGCGCTCGGCCGAAAGCCTGGCGCCGATCGCATCGCGATCCTCTTTTGCACGGTCGTAGAGCACCACCTCGGCACCCAGTGCACGGGTGTTGTCGATCTTAAGAACCGGCGCATCGGATGGCATGATGATGACCGAGGGCACGCCATGCAGCTTCGCGGCAAGTGCGACGCCCTGTGCGTGGTTGCCGGATGAAAAGGCAATGACGCCTTTCTCGCGAACCGCAGGATCGAGACCGGAGACGGCTGACCAGCCGCCGCGGAACTTGAACGACCCTGTATGCTGCAGACATTCCGCCTTCACGAAGACACGCCGTCCGGCAATCTCGTCAAGGAATGGAGAGGAGAGAAGCGGGGTGCGCCGTGCGTGACCCCGGAGACGGGCGCGAGCGGCGACGATCATTTCAATGCTGGCCATTATGAGCTCTTTCGGCTGATGCTTCGCACATGCATAGGATGCCTGCGACAACTTGTGAACGCAGATTTTGTCACGGTGACACAAATGCCGGCGCCTTTGCGGGAGCAGGGACTTCCGAACCGAGGCCACGCCGCCGGAACTCGGTCGGGCTTGTGCCAGTCACGCGCAGGAACTCGCGATTGAAGTTCGACTTGCTGATAAAGCCGGAATCGAACATCACACGCGTGACCGGTTCATCCGTCTTGATAAGTAGATCGCATGCCGAGCGGATGCGGAACTCGTTGACATATTGCGACACGCTCATGCCATGGATGCGGTTGACGGCGATAGAAACGCGACGGGCGGGCAGGCTCATCTTTCGCGCGATGCGGCTGAGATTGAGTTCGGCATCGCGATAGATCTCGCGGGATTGCATCAGCGCATCGAGGGAGGCTGCGACCGCGCCATCTTCTTCCGTCGGCATCAGCGGAACGGCGGGCGTCTCAAGGCTCTGCTCGTCAACCGGTTGGCCACCGCTCGCAATGGACGCAGCGCCTCCAAGAATGAGAAGCGCGATGACATTGCCGAGAGCGACGATGGCGCCGGCATGAGTGCCGCCGCTGCGGTCGAAATCCAGGCTGATCACAATGTCGCTGAACCCAGACACAATCAGCGCTGCGGCGGTGATGAGAAGCGAACGGTAGGAAAGCAGCGCGCCATCCAGCCGCGAGGCGATCAGTTCATCAGGGCCATGGCGCGCGAGCCAGAGCAGGGCGGCTCCATAACCAAGAAAGATGAGGATCAGAACAAGTCCCATCGGCTCACGCCAGAGCACCAGCAGGCTGGCGACCAGCATCGCCGGAAGCGCATGCGGCCACATCCGCGCAAGTGACGGCGGTCCTTCCAAAGTCAAGCTCCGGAAGCTGACCCAGGCAAGCGCTGCGATTATCGCCGCCAGAATGGCTTGTGCCGGGATGATCGCGGGAACGTCGTAGCCCCAGCGAACTCCGATCAGCACGGATTGCAGCGCATAGATGCCGATGAGAAGGAGGAAAGGGCGCTTCTCGGGGGCGCTCCAGCGCTCCTGCCGCAGCATGCGGGCGAGCACGATGAAGAGCAGCAGGGCGACCACGAAGGGAAGCGGGACGAAGATCATGAGGCGGCATCCGGATGCGACGGTTCGATATCAGCAAGAGAATGGCCTCGATCGCAATTGCGGGCGACCCGGATCACGATTGAGGTCTCAATAAAGGAGGCGGGGCATCACCTTGGTCAGGCCGGTCGCTTCGACGGCGCCATCAAGGAGAAAGCCGATGCCAATATTCCTGTCCATTCCTCTGTTTTTCATGACGTTGATATCCAGTTTCGCCGACGTCAAGCCGATCGGCGAGGCGTTCGATATTTCCAGCATCCGTACGATCGTCATCAGGGGCGATGCAAGCTCAATCAAGATCACCACAAGGCCGGACGAGCCCTATCGTGCAACAACCAGCGGCCGCCGCCGCGGCTGGTTCTCATCCTGGTATTCGAGCTGGTTCTTCAACGTCTGCAAGGACGAGAGCAGCGTGCAGATCGACGGAGCGACGCTGACGATCGATATGGCGATGTCGGCCGGGAGCGACATTGCCGATTGCGCGCCGGAACTCTCAGCGAATATCCCGCCCGGCAGTGCTGTGCGTATCGAGCAGCAAGCCTTCATGGCAAGGCTGAACGGCGATTTCGCAAGCCTTGGCACATCGGGACAGGCGGCGGACATCACACTCGACGGCCATGCTTCCAGCGTCGATATCTCCGGCGCGGCGGTGCGGGCGAACCTGACTTACAATGCCGTCAGACGCGACGAGACGATCGAGATCGCCGCTCAGTCGCTCGATGCCTATCTCGGCTTCGGCAAGGACGTGCCGGTCGATTATACCGTGTCCGCCAAGGCATCCTACATCGACAGCCTCGTCCCCAGCGTCCCGGGCGCGCGTCCCCTGGTGAACATCAGGGGTGACTATGTACGCGCCCGCATCCGCTGATGGCGGACGGCTCAATAGCCGCTTGCCGAACCCTCGGTCGCGCGGCTGTCCATCGCACCGTAGTAGCGGGCGCCGCCGCCCTTCTCGATATCGGCAAGGCTCTTGCCGCCGACAAGGATGCCGGCTGCCTGGCCCCATTGCGGCGGGCCGCTCCCATCGTCGAAGCTGTAGCCCATGGCGGCAAGCGTCTTTATCGTATCCGGCGACAGGGTATAGGGTTCGAGATAGATCTTGTCCGGTTGCCATTGATGGTGGATGCGCGGTGCGTTGACAGCCTGGCTGATGTCCATGCCGAAATCGATGACGTTCAGGATCGCTTCCAGCGTGATGGTGATGATGCGCGAGCCGCCCGGGCTGCCGATCACCATGAACGGTTTGCCGTCCTTGGAGATGATCGTCGGGCTCATGGAGGAGAGCGGCGTCTTCTTCGGCACGATGGCGTTAGCCTCGCCCTGAACGAGGCCGTAGAGGTTCGGCACGCCGGGCTTGGAGGTGAAGTCGTCCATCTCGTTGTTCAGCAGGATGCCGGTACCCGGCGCGACAACACCGGCGCCGAAGGAGCCGTTCAGCGTATAGGTGACGGCGACCGCGTTGCCGTCGTTGTCGATAATGGAATAATGCGTCGTCTCGACGCTTTCCTTGGCGCCTAGCGGCTTAAGATCCGCAGATTTGCCAGCCTCGTAGCGATCGATCTTGTCGCGGATTTCCTTGGCATAGGCTTTGTCCAGAAGCTTCGAAACCGGATTGTCGACGAAATCCGGGTCGCCGAGCGCTGCGTTGCGATCGACATAGGCATAGCGCATGGCCTCGACCATGGCATGGACCGTCTCGGCCGAACCGTATCCCAGATAGGAGAGTGGGTAACCCTCGAGCACGTTGAGGATCTCGCAGATGATGACGCCGCCGGAGGACGGCGGCGGCGACGAAACGATGTCGTATCCGCGGTAATTGCACTCGATCGGCTTCAGTTCACGCACACTATAATGGTCGAAATCTTCTTTCGCGAGAATGCCGCCTTTCGCCTGGCTTGCCTTGACGATCGCCTCGGCAGGTGCCGCCTTGTAGAAGGCATCCGCGCCCTTTTCGGAAATGCTGGCAAGCACGGCGGCAAGCTCCGGCTGCACGAGCTTTTCGCCCGCGGAATAAGGTTTGCCGTCCGGCTTCAGGAAGATCTTTGCGGTGGCTTCATCTTTTGCGAGCCGCTTGGCGCTTGAGGCGAAAGTGTCAGCGTCGCCCTGTTCCAGTGTAAAGCCCTCCCTGGCGAAGCGGATCGCTGGCGCCATCAAATCGGCGCGGGGTTTCGTGCCGTATCTTTCGAGCGCGGTCTCAAAGCCCATGACAGAGCCCGGTACGCCGACGGCGAGGTAGCCGTCCAGGCTGGCACGGGGAACGACGTCGCCCTTGGCATCCAGATACATGGTTTTGGTGGCGGCAAGCGGCGCGCGTTCGCGGAAATCGAGGAAGGTCGTCTTGCCGTCCTTCAGGCGGATCGTCATGAAGCCACCACCGCCGATATTACCCGCCGTCGGATAGACGACAGCTAGCGCGTAACCGACTGCGACGGCTGCATCCACCGCATTGCCGCCAGCCTTCAAGACTTCGACGCCGACATCAGTTGCAAGATGTTGTGCTGTGACGACCATGCCGTGCTCGGCTTCTACGGGTGCCGGCGAGGCCGCGTATGCAGGTGCGAGCGGCAAAAAGGTAAAGGTAAAAGCAGTGAAAAGCGAAATCGTCCTGACGCGCAGGTAATCCATGATGTCCCCTCCAATAGATAAACTGTGAGAGGGATATGGTCCTGTTTTCGCGGCGCGCAAGGCCGCTCAGACGGCAATTGCCGTGCCGGCCGACAGCCGTTGCTCGGCAATGCGTGCAGCGGCCTGCAGGTCGCGTGGCTTGCCTGCAATCTTTTCGAGCGCGGCGATGGCGACATCGGTTGCGAGATAGTCCGGCTTGTGGCCGACGCCGCTGATCTTCACCAGCTCGGAGCCGGCAATGTCGCGGGCGAGCCCCTGAGAGTGCAGATGCTCCCAGACAATGCCATCGCGGTCGCCGGTGATGATGACCGTCGGTGCGGTGATGCGGCGATAGTGGGGCGATTGAGCTTTCAGATACTGGAGCAGTTTGGTGAAATCGGCCGCGTTGGCATGGAAGGTTCTGGGACGCAGCGCCAGAGAGGGGCCGGTCTTCGCGATGTAATCAGCAGGGCGCAGGTTTGGCCGAAAGACGTTCAGTGTCGCTTGCTCCAGCCGCCACAACCCAAGCGGCACGACGATGGCGTGATTGAAGAGCCAGCCAATCGCCGGCAAGGTCGCGACATGATAGTACCAGTCGATGCCCCCGGGCCATGGATGCGTGGCTGGGGCAAGGAAAAGGAGACCGGCAGACTTTTCCGGATGGCGGACGCCGAAGGCTGCGGCGATTGCGCCGCCGAAGGAGTGCCCGACAATGATCGCCTTTTCGATCCCACGTCTTTCCATGAGCTTTGCGATCGCATCAGCCTGCCCTGAGGGAAAGGCGTTCTCCGGTCCACCGCGTTCCGAATAGCCGTGCCCGGGACGATCAACGAAAAGCATTTCGGCGCGGCCTTCAAGCGGAACCAGGAAGGCGCCGATCTGGTCGAGCAGATTTCCGCATGCACCATGGATAAAGACCAGCGGCGGGAGATCGGCGGTGCCGGGGCGAGGAATATGGACGGCATTCATCTTGTAGCCGCCGATATCGGTGAGTTCGCCAATATTCGGAAAGGTCTGTTCGAACTTTCGGGCTTTGTAAGTCGTGTAGCCGATGGCGGCGGCGACAGGAGCGAGGAGGGTTGAAATTTCGGCAAGCATCGCGTCAGCCGGCAAAAATTGCACTACCGTGGGTAAGATTGTGCAGCCCGGTCGAGCGTCAAGATCAGGTCGGGCTTCCGGCGAGTTTTTCGGCAAGCGTATTTGCCTGCTGCTGCGCTGCGCGATTTGCCGGATAGATCTCGAGGAAGCGCTCCCAGGCTTTTAGCGTGAGCTGATCGTTCTCCGAATTGCTGAGAATCGCGGCCATTCCGGAGAGTGCGCCAAAGTGGCGCGGCTCAAGCTCGAGCACATGCTCGATGTCGGACATCGACTTGCGGTAATGGCCCATGGCGAAATTCAGCGTTGCGCGGCGGTTCCAACTCTCGGCATAGGTCGGCTTCAGCGCAATTGCCTGATCGAGGAAATCGAAAGCCGCGGCATTGCGCTTATCCTCGATCGCCTTGTCGGCCCACTGCATCAGCAGGTTCACCGTGGCGCTGCCGGAATCGTTCCATTCCAGGCGGATTTCTTCCGCGATGCTGCTTGCCTTGTCCGGGTCACGCTCGCGCTTCAGCTGGGCGAAGAGGTTGTCCAGGCGTTGTTTGGGGGAGGCGCTGGCATCCGGCTGTTCGGCAATGACTTCCTTCTCTGCTGCGAAAGCGGGAAAGGAAGGTGCAACGAAAGCGAGAGCAAGCGGCAGGACCGCACAGGTCAAAGCAAAAAAGCGCATGGCGGACAATGTAGCCCGCCAGCGCCGAAGATCAAAGAAAATTTGACGTGATCACCTAAGCGACCTTACCGGAAAGCCTGTAGCGCACAATTGCGCTGGCCAATCCGGATCGTGCTAAATCAGCCCTGACGAGCCTTGTAGCGCGGGTTCAGCTTGTTGATGATGTAGATGCGGCCCTTGCGGCGAACCAGACGGTTGTCACGATGGCGAGCCTTGAGCGACTTGAGCGAATTCTTGATCTTCATTTTTCTGATCCGCGATCTCTGGGGGGAATTTCACATTCGCCCGTACTTTAGACAATCAAAAAGCGCGCTCGGAGCGCGCTCTTTAGGTTGGCCGTGCAGATAACCCGGCCTCATGCCTGTGTCAACTACATGAAGGCGTTTTCTCGGGCAAAACCTAGGCTTTCGCCGTTAGAACAGTCACGTGGCCCATCTTCCGGCCCGGGCGGGATTCGGTCTTGCCGTAGAGATGCACGAAAGCGTCGCGGCGTTTCAGCCAATCCGGAACGCTGAGAATATCGTCGCCGATCAGGTTCTGCATCACGCAATCGGAATGGCGGTCCGCGTTACCAAGCGGCAGGCCGCCGATGGCGCGAATATGCTGCTCGAACTGCGAGATGATGCAGGCGGCCTCGGTCCAGTGGCCCGAGTTGTGGACGCGGGGCGCCATCTCGTTGGCGATCAGGCTGCCGTCCGAAAGAACGAAGAATTCGATGCCGATGACGCCGACATAGCCGAGCGACGAGAGAATCGCTTCCGCTGCCCTGCGAGCCGCTTCGGCGGTTGCATCGGAGATCGACGCGGGAACGGTCGATGTGTGCAGAATGCCGTTGCGATGCACGTTCTCCGCCGGATCGAAGGCGACGGCGGTGCCGTCCGTTGCGCGGGCGGCGATGATCGAAATCTCGCGCTCGAAGGGGATAAAGCTTTCCAGAATGAGTGGCACGCTGCCGAGAGCGGCATAGGCGCCGTTCGCGCTGTCGGCAGAGGAGCGGAATACCTTCTGGCCCTTGCCGTCATAGCCGAGGCGGCGCGTCTTGAGCACGCCCTGGCCGCCGAAATCCTCAAGGGCCGCTTCAAGCTCGCTTTGACTATCGACGGCGTGGAACCGCGCGGTCGGAATGCCGCAGTCGTTGATGAAGCGTTTTTCGACGAGCCGGTCCTGCGCTGCTTCGAGCGCCTTCGGTGGGGGATAGACGGGGATGTTCTTCGCCAGAGCCTCGGCTGCCGAGACCGGCACATTCTCGAACTCGTAGGTGACGACGTCGCAGGTCTTCGCCAGCTCGGCCAATGCCGCGGGATCGTCATAGGCGGCGACGATCTGGTGATTCGCGACGTGGGCGGCCGGGCAATCGGTCTGCGGTTCGAGAATGATCGTGCGGAAGTTTAACCGCGCAGCGGCCATCGCAAGCATGCGGCCAAGTTGGCCGCCCCCGATAATCCCGATCGTTCTTGCCGTCATAGGTTGTCCATCGGATATTCGGCGATCGAGGCGCTCTGCCGCTCGCGGTAATCATCGAGCCGCTCGGCAATATCCTCATCCGAAAGTGCCAGCACGGCGGCAGCAAGCAGCGCGGCGTTGATGGCGCCGGCCTTGCCGATTGCGAGCGTGCCAACCGGAATGCCGCCCGGCATCTGGACGATGGAAAGAAGACTGTCCTGGCCGGACATCGTTTTCGATTGCACGGGAACGCCGAAGACCGGAAGCGGCGTCAATGCGGCGGTCATGCCCGGAAGATGGGCGGCACCGCCTGCGCCGGCAATGATAATCTTGAAGCCCTCGTCACGCGCGTTCTTGGCGAAGTCTACCATGCGATCCGGCGTTCGATGCGCCGAAATAATGCGCGCTTCGTACGGGATTTCCAGCGCCTCCAGCGTGTCGGCGGCGTTCTTCATGGTCTCCCAGTCGGACTGGCTGCCCATGATGATGGCGACGGGCGGTCTGTCTGTCAGCGTCAACGGCCTTATCCCTTCAGGCGATGATATCCGGAATGATCTGGTCTTCGAGCTTGGTCAACTTGTCTTTGATGACCAGTTTTTTCTTTTTCATACGCTGGATGCGCAGCGCGTCGCACCCCATGGCAATCATGGCATTGATCGCGGTGTCGTAATCTTCGTGCTCCTGACGCAGGCGCGCCGCCATGAGCCTGATTTCCGCCTGTTCCTGATCGGCCATTTGCATTCCCCAATCCCGTCTTCGGCCGTTGTCCGGCTCGCCGATAATTTCCGCAAGCTCCTATCACCAAATAGCGATAACGGCTAGTTAGTGTTGATCATGAATTTGCCGCCGACTGACCACGTTTTCGCCTTCGACAATAATTCAAAAATATGTCACAGTCCGGCCGTTGAGGCCTTGAGCTCCAGCGATGGATGGCTGGGGAAGGCGAGAGGAAGGAAGGGTCAAATGACTGTTGAAGCTCATCTTGAATCACTCCAGAAAAAGCATGTAGCTCTGGAGGAAGAGTTACATTCGCTAATGGCATCACCCTCCAGAAAAGATGCGGAAATTGCGGAATGCAAGCGCAGAAAATTGCGCATCAAGGACGAAATCCAACGTCTGAAATCTTCCGTTCATTAAGTAGTGCAGTTCGCCGGGCGATCATCTTGCACTGTCAAAACGGATAAAACCAACCCCTCGATAAGTTTAGCAAGAACCGGCGGTTCTTCCACAAACAATGCGTCAGTCCATCCAGTGCGGCGTTGGGCTGGCGCATTTTCATTGGGAGATCGTTGCTGGAGCCTCGAAAGGCTCTACGCCCAAAATTGATCAAGCCACAGATTCAGCTTGTCGAAGCCGCGGTTGTTGACCGCGTAAATTCTTCTTGTGCCTTCGGAGGTCACCGACACGAGATTGCTGTCGAGAAGAGCCTTCAAGTGCTGGGATACTGCCGGCCTGCTGATCGGAAGGCTTTCGGCGAGTTCATTGACCGTTCTTGGTGCACGCCTGAGCTGCTCCAGCAGGAACCGCCGGTTCGGGTCTGATATCGCGGCGAAAGGATCGGCGTTCGACATGGGCGAAAAGCTACGTCAAAGCCACCTTTCCGGCAAGAAAATTGTGCGCTGCAACGATCCGGACGGCCTAGAGAGCCAAGCCTTCCCAGATGATCAGAAGTGCAGCGATGAACGCCATGCCATACATGAATGGGTAGAAGATCGTCGGCTTCATGCGGCGCACGCACCATGCGCCTGCCATGGTGGCGAGCGGAGCGAACGGCAGCAGGATCGCCGACGTCAGGAGGTTTTCGGTATCGAGCTGGCCCAGCGCGAAATAGGGTACGAGCTTTACGGCATTCAAGATAGCGAAGAAGCGAACGCTGGTACCGGTGAATTCGCGTGGTGGCAGTTTCAGGGGCAGGGCGTAGATTTGAAATGGAGCACCGCCTGCATGGGCGACGAAACTGCCATAGCCGGAAAGGATACCCCAAAAGCTTGCAAGCAAAGGCCGCTGACCGTGAGGCGGGATGATCTTTCCTGCCCCGGGACCAAAGTTGTTCCAGAAGTAGCGGGCGCAGAAGAGCACAGTAACTGTGCCGATGACCACGCGCAGCACATTGCCGGGCACCAGGGCGGATGTTGCCCAGCCAAGCGCGATGCCGAAGAGGGCGCCCGGCAGCATGATCTTCATCGTCGTCCAGTCGCCGTGCTTGCGCCAGATAACGAGTGAGATCATGTCCATGGCGACCAGGATGGGCAGCAGGATGGCGGCTGCTTCGACTGGAGAGACGACCAGCGCCAGGATGGGAACGCCGATCAGTGCCAGCGCATCACCCATTCCGCCCTTGGCGAGGCCCACAAGCAGCACAGCAGGTATCGCGGCATAAAAGAATGACAGCTCCGGCAGCATGCTTTTCAAGTCCTCCCCTTGCCAGCCCCGTCTAACGGAATTACTCACACAAAACGAGTGTGGATTTGCCGCCTGCGGGCGAAATCTGCTGAGAACGGAAAGAGTTCATGACCGAACCGGAAAACCGCTGCCGCCTTGTCCTGATCGTTCCGGACATCGCGGATGCCGACGAGCAGGCAAAGATCCTCGCTGATGCCCTGAAGGGCGGCGATGTCGCCTCGGTAATCGTGCCGCAATACGGGCTTGACGCCGGTACGTTTCAAAAGCACGCCGAGAAACTGGTACCCGTCATCCAAAATGCCGGCGCTGCTGCGTTGATTGCCGGCGACAGCCGTGTCGTCGGTCGCTCGAAAGCCGATGGCTTGCATCTGACGGGTTCAGCCGCCGAAATTGCCGAGGCGATCGAGAAATCCGGCGGCAAGCTGATCGTCGGTGGCGGCAACGCGACCGACCGCCACACGGCTTTGGAGGTCGGCGAGGAACGACCGGACTATATCTTCTTCGGCAAACTTGACGGCGACATCAAACCGGAAGCCCATCCGAAGAATGTCGCGCTCGGCGAATGGTGGGCCTCGATGATCGAAATTCCGTGCGTCGTCATGGGCGGCACTGATCCGGCCTCGGCACTGGTTGTCGCCGAGTCGGGTGCGGAGTTCGTAGCGCTGCGTATGGCGGTGTTCGCAGAGCCGGGGCAGGCTCCGTCCATCGTTGCTCACGTCAACGCGCTTCTTGACGAAAAAGCGCCACGGTTTGAGGATTGATACGCGGCCATGCCGAACGTCACCGTCCGCTTGCGCCGTTTCCTCCTGTCCGCTGCCGTAATGGCGGTTGCCTTGCCGCATGGCGCGTGGGCGCAAACGGTCGACAACATCGTGACACGCCCAGTCGGTTCAGAAGCCGAGCCGCTGAAGACGAACCGGCCTCCCGAAGGAACGCAGCCTTCGAGTGGCCTCGGCGTGTTGGACCGCATGGGCGCAAAGCTTCCCGACCTGCCGCCTGAAAAGCAATACAAAGGCCCGGCCGACGCGGCTTATGGTGCCTATCAGCGGGGCTATTATCTGACGGCAATGCAATTGGCCCTGCCTCGTGCGCAGCTTGGCGATCCCGCAGCGCAGACGCTGATTGCCGAACTGCAGTTTAACGGGCTTGGCGTGCGCCGCGATCTTAAGAGTGCGGCGTTCTGGTACGGCAAGGCGGCCGAGGGCGGGGATGCGGCGGCGATGTTCAAATACTCGCTGATCCTGATGGCAGGCGAACTCGTGCCACGCGACAAGAATAAGGCCGATGACTACATGCGCCGCGCCGCCGACAGCGGCAATGCTTCGGCGCAATTCAACTGGGGCCAACTCTTGACGGTCGACCATCCGGGGCCGGACGGACTTAAACTCGCGCTTCCCTATTACGAGAAATCCGCAGAGCAGGGCATAGCCGATGCCCAGTACGCCGTGGCGCAGATCTACTCCGCGCTTCCCGATCTGCCGGCGGACAAAAAGAAGCTGGCGCGCGAATGGCTGGCCCGCGCGGCGCGTGCCGGTTTTGATACGGCGCAGCTCGATCTCGGCATCTGGCTCGTAAACGGCACGAATGGACCACGCGACTTCGTGAACGGATTCCTGTGGCTGAAGCTCGCCGCCAATCGCGGCAACGTCGCGGCGCAGAACAAGCTCGCGCATCTCTACGTCAATGCGCTCGGAACTGCGCCGGACCCGGTCGAGGCGGCGAAATGGTACGTGCTGTCCCGCCGGGCCGGGTTGCCGGATCCCGAGCTCGAGGACTTCTTCCTCGGCATCGAGGACACCCAGCAAAAGCAGGCGATCGACCGGGCGAACAAGTTCCGGCGCTTGCCTTAGCTTTTAGAACAGCGCATCGGCGAAGAGATCCTCATCATCCGCTGGCTTGGCGGCTTCGGGCGCGGCGGCAGTCGGTGCCGTCTCTTCCGTTGCGGGAATGATGCCACGGTGAACGTTGCGTTCCTGAACCATCGTGTAGAGTTTGAAGATCTTGCGATCGAGGGGTTCAACGAGCTCCGCGAGGTCGGAAATATCTGCGACCTCCGCACCAGCCGTCTCCTCGAGCACACTTGCGCAACGGGCCAGCACCTCGCCCAGATCATGCTGGAAATCGAGTTTGCCGATCATCAGGTTGATCTTGTTTGCCACTTCGCGGCCATGTTCGGCGAGGACCTTCAGTTCCTCTTCCATGAGATTGGCGGCGGACCGGATGGTACCGACGGCCGATGTCAGGCTTTCGCCAAGGCCACCCGAGCTTGCGTCTGACGCTGGCGCGATCTTGCCGGCAGCCGCTTCAAGCGCTGGCAGGCCGTTGACGATCGCGTCCGCCGAGTCGTCGAGCTTGCCGGCAAAGATGCGCAGCTCGGCGGTGACGACGTTGATCGATTTGCCTGCCTCACCGAGGCGGCTGCAGCGCAAGTTCGTGTTCAGCGCCATGTAGTTGATATCGGTCTTGACAGCGCGGATATTGCCGATCGCTTCGAGCAATTTCGCAGCCGTTCCGAGTGTCGAATGGCTGACCTGATCCGCCTGGCGGCTTGCGGTATCGACCTGCATGACGATCTCATGTGCGGCTGAAACACTCGATTCCAGCGCCCGCATGACGTTGCCGCCGGCATCGCCGCTCTGCCCGCTCATCTGATCGCGGAGCTTCAGGATCTCCTGCGTATCATGGCCGAAGCTCGCAATCGTCTTGATGACGCTGCCGGATTCCCGATGGAAGTCCCGGCACATGTCGTCCATCTGGGCCGCCGTCAAATGGCTGATGACGTTTTCGAGCCGCTTACGCTGATCCGGATTGAGTGCCTTGCCCTCGCCGTTTTCGAGGAACTCTTCGAGAAGAGTGAATGTGCTCTGCACATGCTCAATGCGCTGCCGGGTGATATCGCCGATCTGCAGCGCGGAAAGCGTCGAAGCGACCTTGCTCTGCACGCCGCGCGCAATGGCTCCAACATCGCGGGCTATCACGCCGAGATTCTGGCGATGTGCCGCGATCCTCTGCGCATCGTCATGCAGCGCCTTGGCGACCGCCGGCACCGTCTCGGCATACCCCTTGGAGACGGCGGCACCAAATGCAAGCGCTGTTTTTACCTCCTTTTCGAGGATGTCCAGGTGGGCCGCGAAACGATTGACCTCGTCGGTTCCGGAGTAGATGCGCTCGAGAATTTCCTGCGCAAAGCCGTCGAATTCGGCAAGGCCGGCACCGGTGATCTTCACGGTGACGGCGAAGGTGCGCAGATAGCGCATCGTCTCCTGCATATCGGCTACGTGTTTACGCAGGCCGGTGCCCGTTTCGGCAAGCGAGGCGAGCGCTTGCTGGCGGGCATCTTCTGCCGCCGGCAGAGCGGTGAGATTGGAGACCGTCGCGTTCAGGTCGGCGCCTGCATCACTCGACTCATTGCTGTCGAGCGACTTCGTAATCGCGTCGAGCGAATTCAGCAGACGGTTCAAGACATCCATCACCGAAAGCAGCACGGCGCCGCCTTCCAGGAACCGTTCCTCGACCTGACTGCGGGCGGTCTCGAGCGTCTCTCCAACGCTCGAAGCCGAAGTCAATAACGCCGCCCGTGCCGTCCCCCTCGCGTGTGTCACGTCTGTCCCTTTACTTAGAATAGAGGCAAGTTCTGTTCTATTTCTACGGGCAGGATGGAAACGACCGGTAAACACGCAGGACTCGCGGACGTTGTGATTAACGGGAGGTTAAGAAAACAAACGTTCTTGTCAGGCGAACTTCGTGGCGGTCAACTAATGGATTGAAAAAGCTCAGTTTCGTCAAAGCTGAACGAGTCTCATTATAACTTATCCCCGATGAAAATTCAGGGAGTCGGGACTCGCCTGAATTGCGCTTTCATACAACCCCTGTTTACCCGCGGTTAAGCCTGTCGTGAGAGTCCTTATAGGGTCGTAAAGTATTTCTCCCGATCAGGAGGCTTAATTGGAGCCGCAAGAAGAATTTTATAAATATATTTCTGTATCAAATACATTAAATATAAGAAATATAGCAGAAATAAACGCAAGTATTGTTGCTGCGTTAAGTAACAATAGCTCCATCGTCATTAAGATCGAGGAAGGGCTCGATGCGGATCTGAGCTTCGTCCAGCTCGTCGAATCTGCTCGCCGTGAAGCCAAAGCACAAAACAAGAAAGTTTCGCTGGCGGCTCCGGCTGCGGGCTCGGTCCTGAAGGTTCTCGAGCGCGCCGGTCTCATCGAAGCGTTCGATCGCGAAGACGCAAAGTTCTGGTTGCATAAAGAGGTTACAGCATGAGCGCCAACATTCTGACAGTCGACGATTCCGCCAGCATCCGCCTGACGACCAAGGTCACGCTCACCAATGCCGGCTACACCGTAACGGAAGCGGTCAACGGGGCTGAAGGGCTTGCGGCGGCAAAAGGCGGTCAATTCGACCTCATCGTGACCGATCTCAACATGCCGATCATGGACGGCCTGACGATGATCGAGGAACTGCGCAAGCTTCCGGCGCATACCGGTGTTCCGATCATCTTTCTCACCACCGAGTCCGATGCCGATCTGAAAGCGCGCGCGAAAGCAGCGGGCGCCACCGGTTGGCTGACGAAGCCCTTTGATCCCGACAACCTCGTGAAGATCGTCAAGAAGGTTTTAGGACGATGAGCGCGCTCGATCCGGTTGCAGTCTTCCGCATGGAAGCGGCCGAGTGCCTCGAAGCAATCGAGGCAGGTCTTCTTGATCTCACTCATCAGCTTGACGACAAGAATCTTGTCGATGCCGTCTTCCGCGGGCTTCATACGCTCAAGGGCTCCGGCGCGATGTTCGGTTTCGAGGCGCTTGCCGCTTTTACCCACCATTGCGAAACTGCGTTCGATCGCGTCCGCAAGGGCGAAGTGCCGGCAACGGCCGAACTGGTCGCCGCCGTCCTCGCCGCGCAGGACCACATGCGTGCGCTGGTGGACCAGCCGGATGCCGATCACGGCGATACCGGACAGAAGCTCCTTGTGCAGTTGCAGGCAGCGGTCGGCAGTCACGCGGGCGCAAAGGCGACCGTAGTCGCGCCGGCGGCTGCCAAAGCCGTACCGCCCGCAGCAAAGAAGAAGAACAACTGGCGCATCCGCTTTAGCCTTCCATCGAATGCCATGGCCAATGGCACCAATCCGCTCGGCCTGCTGGACGAACTGCGTGATCTCGGTGAATGCACCGTGCGCGCTAATACGGCTGCGATCCCTCCGCTGTCCGAGCTTTCTCCGACCGAGCTCTACATCTCGTGGGAAGTCATGCTGAGCACCGAACACGATCGCTCGGCAATCGATGATGTTTTCATTTTCGTCATGGACGACATGGAGCTCGAAGTCGTTGATGTCGCTGCGCCCGCCGAGGTCGTGTCCGAAGTCGAGACGCCTGCCGCCACGGTAGTTGCCGCCGCCGAACCGGTCCCGCCGCCCGCGCCTGTGCCCGCCTTCAAACCGGTCGAGGCCGTCCCTGCAAAGCGGGAGGCGGCTGCTCTGGCCGATGGCCGCCAGGCCAAGGCGCAGGAGAACGTCCGCGTTCCAGCCGAGCGGCTGGACGAACTTATGGACCGCGTCGGCGAGCTTGTCATTGCCCAGTCGCGCCTCAGCCAGCTCGCAAGCTCCAGCGCCGACATAGCCCTTCGCTCCGTCTCCGAAGAGATCGAGCGCCTTTCCGGCGAATTGCGTGACACGATGATGGTGTTGCGCATGGTTCCCGTCGCAACTCTCTTCTCGCGCTTCCGCCGCCTCGTTCACGATCTCGCCCGCGAAACCGGCAAGGTCATCGAGCTGGTGACGGAAGGAGAAAGCACCGAAGTCGACAAGACCGTCATCGAGCGGCTCGCCGATCCTCTGGTCCATCTCGTCCGCAACTCGATCGACCATGGTCTGGAAACACCTGGCGACCGCCTTGCCGCCGGTAAACCAGAGGCAGGCACCGTGACGCTCTCGGCCCGCCAGTCAGGCGGCGAGGTTATCATCTCCATCAAGGACGACGGCCGCGGCATCAACCGCGACCGGGTGCGTGCCAAGGCGGAATCGTCTGGTCTCATCGCCCCCGGGCAGCAGCTTTCGGATTCCGAACTGCTGCAGCTCATCTTTGCTCCGGGCTTCTCGACGGCGGCGACGATCACCAATCTCTCCGGCCGTGGCGTCGGCATGGATGTCGTCAAGAAGACCGTCGAGGCGCTTCGCGGCACGATCGATATTGTCAGCGTTCCGGGCGAGGGCTCCGAAGTGTCGCTCCGCATTCCGCTGACGCTCGCCATCATCGATGGTCTGCTCGTCCGCGTCGGTTCGGGCCGCTATGTGATCCCGCTCTCGGCGGTCGAGGAATGCCTCGAACTGTCGCTGGAGGAGGATCTGCGCTCGCGCGGCCGCAGCTTCATCTCGCTGCGCGACAGCCTCGTGCCGTTCCTTCGCCTGCGCGATCTCTTCCGCACCGGCACCAAACCGGACGTGCACCAGAAGGTCGTCGTCATCTCGACAGGTACGGAACGCGTCGGCCTAGTCGTCGACCAGATCATCGGCGATCACCAGACGGTCATCAAGTCGATGTCGAAGCTGCATCACGACGTGGCGACCTTCTCCGGCGCCACCATTCTCGGCGACGGCAGCGTTGCCCTCATTCTCGACGTCGGACATCTCGTGGCCGCCGGTCAACAACAGGAGGCGCAATTGCGGGTAGCAGGATGAGCGCAGCAGCAGAGAAGATCAGCCATCATTGGAACTATGCCGAAGAAGTCGAAGTTCTGACCTTCGACATGAACGGCGAGACTTTCGCGCTCGAAGCCGTCATCGTCCAGGAAATCCTGGATCTGCTTCCGGAAACCGCGGTGCCCGGTGCCCAGCCATTCGTCGCAAGCGTCATCAATTTCCGCGGCAAGGTCATTCCGCTTGCCGATCTTCGTCTCGCCTTCGGCATGGAGGCAACCGAAGCGACGATTGATAGCCGCATCATCGTCATCCAGATCGATCTGCAGGGTGAGCAGACGCTTGTCGGTCTGAGGACCGACAAGGTGAATGAAGTCACCACGCTTGCAAAGTCCGCGAGCGAAGCGCCGCCAAGCGTCGGCATGCGCTGGCGCGCAGACTACATCAATTGCCTGGTCAAGCGGGGCGGCGAATTCATCATCCTCCCCAATCTTCAGGCGATTTTCTCTTCGAAGCGCGAAGCCGCCGGCGCGGGAAACTAATCCCGGACAGGCAAAGAGGTGTTTAAAATTATGCGATTGACGATCAAGACAAAGTTAGTGGCGGCGTTTTCGCTCATTATCGTGATGATGATGGGTACGGCCGCATATGGCATTATCAGCCTTTCCGGGCTCAATACCGCAATCAGTAACGTGCTTTCCGGCCCGGCCCTGCGCCTCGAACTGGCGCAGCAGATCAACATCGGCGAGCTGCAGGCCATCCGCCAGCAGAAGAACCTATTGATGGCAGCCGATCAGGCAGCAATGGAAGCTGCGATCACCAATGGTGACGCCGGCCGCGCCGATTTCGAAAAGGCGCTCTCGCAAGCCGAGGCGATCTCCACCGAGGACGGCAAGCCGCTCTGGGCCAATATCCGCCAGCTGTCGGTGGCCTTCTACCAGTCCGACGACGAGATCCGCCAGCTGATGCGCGCCGGCGACCGGGCAGGCGCAAACAACATCTCCTCGACGGTTGCCCGCAAGGCGGCGACCGATATCGACAACGCCGTCGAGGCCATCACGAAACTCGAGAAGTCCCAGCTCGACGTCGCCGACGACGATGCCGAAGCGGAGTACCAGCAGACACGCCTTTTCATGATCAGCGTCGTCGGCGCCGCCTTCCTCATGGCAGCTGTAACGGCCTTCTGGATTGCAAGCACGATCAGCAAGGGGCTCTCCCGCGCCAACACGGTCGTCCGCGAGGTTTCCGAAGGCGACCTGACCAAGATGGCCGAGATCACCAACCGCGACGAAATCGGTGAACTTCTCGGAAACGTCAACATCATGATCGAACGCCTCCGCGGCGTCGTTGGTGATGCCTTGTCGGCAGCCGACAACGTCTCCTCGGGTAGCCAGGAACTGTCAGCAAGCTCCGAGCAGGTCTCGCAAGGGGCGACCGAACAGGCAGCTTCTGCCGAGGAAGCATCGGCTTCGATGGAGCAGATGGCAGCGAACATCAAGCAGAACGCCGATAATGCCGCCCAGACGGAAAAGATCGCCCGTCAGTCGGCCAAGGACGCGGAAGCTTCCGGCGACGCCGTCAACCGTGCGGTCGATGCCATGCGCACGATCGCCGAGAAGATCGGCATTGTCCAGGAAATCGCCCGCCAGACCGACCTGCTCGCTCTGAACGCTGCCGTCGAAGCTGCCCGTGCAGGCGAACACGGCAAGGGCTTTGCGGTCGTCGCGTCGGAAGTGCGCAAGCTTGCCGAGCGCAGCCAGTCGGCTGCCGCCGAGATCAGCTCAATGTCGAGCGACACCGTCAAGGCAGCCCGCGACGCCGGCGAAATGCTCGGCCGTCTGGTTCCGGATATCCGCAAGACCGCGGAACTGGTTTCGGAAATCAGCGCTGCCTGCCGCGAACAAGACATCGGCGCCTCGCAGATCAACGAGGCCATCCAGCAGCTCGATAAGGTGACCCAGCAGAATGCCGGCGCCTCCGAAGAGATGTCGGCAACCTCCGAAGAACTGGCAGCACAGGCTGAAGAACTCCAGGCTTCGATCGCCTTCTTCAAGGTCGATACGGCCGGGTCTAAGAAGGTCGCCGCTCACAAGGCTCCAGCGAAGACTCCTGCAAAAGTCATCAATGCTCCCATTCGCAAGGCATCGCAGGATGTCTCGCACGTCGGCCGTAGCCAGTCCGTCTCCGCCCAGCAGGCACGCGCCAAGGGCTTTGCCTTGGACATGTCGATGGGTGGGCCGGACGCCGGTGACGACGACTTCCGCGAAAGCGCCTGATCAATGAAATGCCGCGGCTGGTTTTGCCAGTCGCGGCATTGATGATGCCCAACGGATGTTGACGTTGGAGGCGTGGCTGGCTCTGCCACTCGCTCACGCAAGAGTAGATGCAAGGCTCTTCATTCCACAATGCGAACCGCTCGCGCACTCAGAAAACCGGTTGGGATGACACCGGTCTTTCTAAAATACCCAAGGGGCTACTCATGCGTCTAACGATCAAATTAAAGCTGGCTTTGGTCTTCGCCGCGGTCATTTTGCTTAGCGGATTGATGGCGGGTCTTGCGATCTACAATCTTTCGTCGCTGAATTCCGAGATCACAAAGATGATCGCGGAGCCGATCAACGATTTGAAAAACGTCTCCGCGCTCAGCGACATGCTCAATAACAGCGTCCGGGCCGAAAAGAATGCGGTCCTAAATAATAATCCTGCCGAGATCGCCGAGTTCGTTCAGGCAATGCTCGACCATCAGAACGGAATCGAAGATCTGACCGTAAAGCTCGAAGCTTCCGCTGATCCGGATGTGCGGACACAGGCCGGTCAATTCAGGGCAGTCTACGAACAATACGTGCCTATCCAGAAACGAATTGCCGATCTGGCAACGCAGAACACCGCCGAGTCGAATTCCGAGGCCTCCGGATTGACGATGAAGCAAGGCCGCGAGCTCATGGACAAAGCTCTCAAGGTCATGGAGGACATGCGGGACACGATTTCCGGCGACGTCAACGAAACCGATCAGGCGACCGACGCTCAGTATGCCAACTCGCGACTCCATCTCGTTGCCATTACCGTCTTGCTTATCGTGTTCTCGGTCGGTTGCGCCACCTGGATTTCGCTCAATATCTCCCGTGGCCTGAGGCGTGCCGTCAATCTGGCCGACGCCGTCAGCATCGGCGATCTGGATCAGAGTATCGAGCACAAGAGCAACGATGAAATCCGCGATCTGGTCGCCTCCATGACGAAGATGACGGATAACCTGCGCAATACCGCAGAGATCGCGAACCAGATCGCCAACGGCGACCTGACGGCGTCTCCGAAGCCGCTTTCGGACAAAGACGTTCTTGGCATCGCTCTTGAACAAATGGTCGAGCGCCTGCGCGGCGTCGTCGCCGATGCGATTTCGGCCGCAGAGAACGTTTCTGCCGGTAGCCAGGAACTGTCGGCAAGCTCCGAGCAGGTCTCCCAGGGTGCGAGCGAGCAGGCAGCCTCAGCCGAAGAGGCCTCCGCTTCGATGGAGCAGATGGCCGCGAACATCAAGCAGAATGCCGACAACGCGGCGCAGACCGAAAAGATTGCCCGCCAGTCCGCCAAGGACGCCGAGACGAGCGGCGACGCGGTCAAGCGTGCAGTCGATGCCATGCGTACGATCGCCGAGAAGATCGGCATCGTTCAGGAAATCGCCCGCCAGACCGACCTGCTCGCTCTGAACGCGGCGGTCGAAGCTGCCCGTGCTGGCGAACATGGCAAGGGCTTTGCGGTCGTCGCGTCGGAAGTGCGCAAGCTTGCCGAGCGCAGCCAGTCGGCGGCAGCCGAGATCAGCTCGATGTCGGGCGATACCGTCAAGGCGGCCCAGGAAGCTGGCGACATGCTTGGCCGCTTGGTGCCGGATATCCGCAAGACCGCTGAACTGGTTTCCGAAATCAGTGCCGCTTGCCGCGAACAGGATATCGGCGCCTCGCAGATCAACGAGGCCATCCAGCAGCTCGACAAGGTGACCCAGCAGAACGCCGGTGCCTCCGTCGAGATGTCGGCAACCTCCGAGGAACTGGCAGCACAGGCCGAAGAACTGCAAGCCTCGATCGCCTTCTTCAAGGTTGATACGGCAGGACCAAAGAAGGCCGGTATTCACAGGGCGTCGGCTAAAACCTCTGGCAAGCTCGTGGAGACTCCGGCTCGCAAGATCGCGCAAGACCACGCTGGCCGTGGCCAGTCCGTTTCTGCGCAGCAGGCACGCGCCAAGGGCTTCGCACTGGATATGTCGATGGGTGGCCCGGACGTGGGTGATGAAGACTTCCGCGAAAGCGCCTGAGCGCTCCGTTGGAACTGAGATTGCCGCGGACTCCTGGTCCGCGGCCTGAAATGCCCAACGTGTGTATGCGTTGGTATCGCAATCGGCGGGTTTCCCCGTACTGTGAAATGGTTGCCAGGATCTCAGGCGATCCCTCCCAGCCATGGTGCGGTGCATTGGAGCCCTCTACCGGCAGGTAGGTCAACGTCCGCAGTCCGGCGCGCTGCGGTTGGAGAGCCGATCGCGAGATTGTGGCGAGCTGGCAGACGGCGGACCTCAAGCGAGCGACGATGATCTCATGAGGGGTAGATGTTCTTCGAGCCGATGCGCCGGAAACCAGCGGGGCGGTGCTCCCACCGCCAGCTGAAATAAAGGATTCTCCAAATGCGCTTTACGATCAAAGCCAAAATGACAATGGCCTTCGGGCTGCTGATTGCTGTGACCATTGCCTGTGCTGCGTTCGGTATGCGGGGCGCGAGCATGGTCGCATCGATGCAGAACGATCTCCTCACCGGCCCGGTACGCCAGGACGGCTACGCTTCCAATCTCGCCCGAGCATTCGACTCGTTAAATCTGGCCGAGAGCGATCTTCTGCTGGCCACGACTGCGGAGCGGACGCAGCAGGCGGTCGAGGGCATCAAGCAACAGCGCAAAGCGTTCGAAGACGCGCTTGCGCTCGGGAAGGATAGCGCGGCTGACGAGCTCAAGCCAAAGTGGCAGGCCATCGCCGATTTTTGGAGCGATTACGCTCGCCTGAACGACAAAATTAGGGAGCTTGCGCTTGCCGGTCAGCGCGACCAAGCCGTTGAAGTCGACCAGACCGAAGGCGGAGCTGCTGCCGAAAAGCTTGACGGGCTGACGGAATCGCTCGCGGGCCTGACGCGCGAAGCGATCAGCGCAGGCGATGAGGCGGCTGACGCGGCATTCGGCAGCACATTCAACATGTTGATTGTCATTGCAGCCGTTGGCGTGGCCCTGTCTATCGCGACGGCGCTGTGGATTGGCATCGATATCATGCGCGGCCTGTCGAAAATTCGTGCCGCCGCCAACGCCGTTGCCATTGGCGATTTGGAGCAGACGATCGAAGTTCGTACGAATGATGAGATCAAGGATCTCGTCGATACGATGAACGGCATGACTGCCAATCTCCGCCGCACTGCGGATGTGGCAAACAGCATCGCGGCAGGCGATCTCTCGATCGACCCGAAGCCGCTTTCGGAGAAGGACGTGCTCGGCTTCGCCATGCAAAGCATGGTGACGAACCTGCGTACGACAGCCAACATCGCCGACCAGATCTCGAACGGCGACCTGACGGTCTCTCCGACGCCGCTCTCCGACAAGGATGTGCTTGGCATCGCTCTCGAGCAGATGGTCGAACGCCTGCGCGGCGTCGTCGCCGATGCGATTGCGGCCGCCGAGAATGTGTCGTCTGGCAGCCAGCAACTGTCGGCAAGCTCCGAGCAGGTCTCTCAAGGGGCGACCGAACAGGCAGCCTCGGCTGAAGAGGCTTCCGCTTCGATGGAGCAGATGGCCGCCAACATCAAGCAGAACGCCGACAATGCGGCACAGACCGAAAAAATCGCTCGCCAGTCCTCCAAGGACGCCGAGGCAAGCGGCGAAGCCGTCGCCCGTGCGGTCGATGCCATGCGTACGATCGCCGAGAAGATCGGCATCGTTCAGGAAATCGCCCGCCAGACCGACCTGCTCGCTCTGAACGCCGCTGTCGAGGCAGCCCGTGCCGGCGAACATGGCAAGGGCTTTGCGGTCGTCGCGTCGGAAGTGCGCAAGCTTGCCGAACGCAGCCAGTCGGCGGCGGCGGAAATCTCGTCCATGTCGAGTGATACGGTGAAGGCTGCTGCCGATGCCGGCGACATGCTCGGCCGTCTGGTGCCGGATATCCGCAAGACCGCCGAACTGGTCTCCGAAATCAGCGCGGCGTGCCGCGAGCAGGATATCGGCGCTACGCAGATCAACGAAGCGATCCAGCAACTCGACAAGGTGACCCAGCAGAATGCCGGTGCCTCCGAAGAGATGTCGGCAACTTCCGAAGAGCTCGCCACGCAGGCCGAAGAACTGCAGGCCTCGATCGCCTTCTTCAAGATCGAGACCTCGGGCAATCGCGGGAGCCGCACGCCAGCTGCCAAAATGACCGTCCGCAGCCCGGCCACTGCAGCCCCTCGCAAGCCTGCTGGTAAGGCTCCGGCAGCCAACAGCGTCTCCGCCCAGCAGGCGCGGGTGAAGGGTTTTGCTCTCGATCTATCCATGGGCGGTCCCGATGACGGCGACGCCGATTTCAAGGAAAGCGCATAAAGATGGCTACAACGTCCCTGGAAGCTCAGTTCGTGACCTTCAGCCTCGGCGAGGAAACTTTCGCCGTGCCGGTGGAGGTTGTGCGGGAAATTCTCGACTATGCGGAAGCCTTCAAGATTCCGAACGGTCCTGATTACCTGCTCGGCCTTCGCGATGTGCGCGGCCAGGGCGTTCCGACGATTGACCTTAGGCTAAAGCTCGGCCTGTCGAAGACAGTGCCTACCTCGCATACGCGGGTGCTCGTGCTCGACATTCCGATGGAAAACCGCACGCTGACGCTCGGTCTTGTCGCCGATCGTGTCTTCGAGGTCACGCCTTTCCGGCGTGACCAGATCGAGCAGGCGCCGGACATCGGTGTTCGCTGGCGGTCCGATTACATTGCGGGCGTCGTGCGCCGCGAAAACGGCTTCGTCGTCATCGTCGATCTCGCGCGGCTCCTGTCGCGCGAGGACGCTTCCGTATTGCAATCGGCGGCCTAGCGCCGCCACCTCGGAGTAGTTCATGAGTATGGCAGCGGTGCAAGCCGGCGACCGGATCAGCAAGCGCAATTTCGATATGCTTGCCCGGTTCATTTACGACTACAGCGGTATCAAGATGCCGCCGACAAAGCTGACGATGCTGGAGGGCCGGTTGCGCCGGCGGCTTCGCGCGACGAACCATTCGACGTTCGACGACTATTGCGATTTCCTCTTCGATGATGGCGGACTGGAACAGGAGGCGATCTATCTGATCGACGTCGTCACGACGAACAAGACGGACTTCTTCCGCGAAGCGAGGCATTTCGACTTTATGCAGGCGGTGGCGTTGCCGGCGCTGGTAAACAGCGGCATTCGCACCATCCGCACCTGGAGCTCCGCCTGCTCGACAGGCGCTGAACCCTATACGATGGCAATGGTGCTTGCCGAATTCACCGAAGCGCGCCACGACCTGAAGTACAGTATTCTCGCGACCGATCTCAGCACGGATGTGTTGCAGACGGCCCGCAGGGGCATATATCCGCAGGACCTCGTCCAGCCCGTTCCTCACGATCTGCAGCGGAAATACGTGATGACCGCCAAGCAGTCCGGGCGAGGCGAAGTACGGATTTCGCCGAAGCTGCGCAGCAAAGTCGGCTTTGCGCGCCTGAACCTGATGGATGAGAAATATCCCGTCGGCGATCTCATGCAGATCATCTTTTGCCGCAACGTTCTCATCTATTTCGACAAGCCGACGCAGCAGGGCGTCTTAAGCCGGTTGTGCGATTGCCTGGCAAAAGGCGGCTACATGTTCATCGGCCATTCGGAATCGATCACTGGTTTCGACTTGCCGTTGAAGCAGGTGTCCAATACCGTTTTCCAGAAGACCTGAAGCAGAGGCGAGATGGGAAAGAAAGTCCGCGTTCTAATCATCGACGACTCCGCTAGCGTGCGCCAGACGCTGACCCGTGTTTTGCAAGAGGACCCGGACATCGAAGTCATGGGTGTCGCGAGTGATCCTTTCATGGCTGCGCGAAAGCTGCAGGAGGATGTCCCGGACGTCATCACGCTCGATGTGGAAATGCCGCGCATGGACGGCATCACCTTCTTGCGCAAGCTGATGTCCCAGCATCCCATCCCGGTTGTCATGTGTTCGTCATTGACTGAGGCTGGTTCCGAGACGCTGATCCAAGCGTTGGAGGCTGGTGCCGTCGATATCATCCTGAAGTCGAAGATCGGCGCGGCGGACAGTCTGGCCGATGACGCAATCCGCATCCGCGAGGTGGTAAAGAGTGCTTCGTATGCGCGGCTGCCTGCGACGCGCCGTGCCGCAGGGACGATCCGCTCGGCGTCGGCAGAAGGACCTGCAAAGAAACTGACGGCGGATGCAATGCTTCCACCGCCGACCGGCCGCGCGATGGCGAAGACGACGGAAATGGTGGTCTGCGTCGGCGCATCGACCGGCGGAACAGAGGCTCTTCGCGAATTCCTGGAAGCGCTGCCTGCCAATGCGCCGGGAATGGTCATTGTCCAGCACATGCCGGAAAAGTTCACGGCGGCGTTCGCCAAGCGTCTCAATGGTCTCTGCGAGGTGGAAGTCAAGGAAGCGGCGGATGGCGATCCGGTACTTCGCGGTCACGTGCTGATCGCTCCCGGCGACCGGCACATGCTTTTGGAACGGCGGGGCGCACGCTACCATGTTTCCGTCAAGACCGGTCCGCTGGTCTCGCGGCATCGCCCGTCGGTCGACGTGCTCTTCCGTTCCGCTGCGCGGGCTGCCGGTTCGAACGCGATGGGCATCATCATGACGGGTATGGGCGATGACGGTGCGCGTGGCATGCTCGAGATGCATGAGGCCGGCGCTTACACGGTCGCGCAGGATGAGGCGAGCTCGGTTGTCTTCGGCATGCCGAAGGAAGCAATCGCCAAAGGCGGCGTGGATCGCATTTTACCGCTCGACCAGATCGCTCGCGAAGTATTGCTAACCCAGCAGAAGTTCTGAGCTTCATCGCGCAGTTCGAGACCGGTGAGCCTCGACGGCAATTCCGGCCGGAAGGTCCGCCGATCTCGCCATGCCTGGTTCCCCTTGAAATTTGCCCGATTTTGTGGTCTTGAGGCCGCCAACCTTTTTATGAGCGCTGCCGTTTCCGGCGATCAGGGACTTTCCCCCTGACAGCGCATCCCGTCCAGTTCCAAGGAAAATGCCCCGATGGCCCGTTCTGCTCTTCTCAATGTCATGGTTCAGGCTGCCATCAAGGCAGGAAAGTCGCTGGGGCGTGATTTCGGGGAAGTGCAGAACCTGCAGGTGTCTGTGAAGGGCCCGGGCGATTTCGTGTCCAACGCCGACCGGAAGGCCGAAAAGATCGTCAAGGACGAACTGCTGAAGGCGCGGCCGACCTATGGCTTCCTTGGCGAGGAGAGCGAAGAGATCAAGGGCACTGACGGCGCCCATCGCTGGATCGTCGATCCGCTCGATGGCACGACCAATTTCCTGCACGGCATTCCGATGTTTGCCGTGTCGATCGCGCTCGAGCGCAACGGCGAAATCGTCGCCGGCGTCGTCTTCAATCCGGCGACTGACGAGCTCTACACGGCGGAGCGCGGCGGCGGGGCGTTTCTCAACGATCGTCGTCTGCGCGTCGGCGCCCGCCGCGTGCTTTCGGATTCCGTCATCGGCTGCGGCGTGCCGCATCTCGGCCGTGGCAATCACGGCAAGTTTCTTGTCGAGCTTCGTCATGTCATGGGCGAAGTGGCCGGCATTCGCCGCATGGGCTCGGCCGCGCTCGATCTTGCTTACGTTGCCGCCGGTCGCTTCGACGGTTTTTGGGAAACGGGGTTGTCTCCGTGGGATATCGCAGCCGGCATCCTGCTCATCCGCGAAGCGGGCGGCTATGCGACTGACTGGAACGGTGGGACGGATATTCTTGATACCGGCGCGCTCGTCGCCGGCAACGAGTATATTCACAAGGCTCTGATGGAAACCATCAAGCGCCCGATACCTACGAAATGACGTCGGCGAAAACTGGCTGTTGTAAAGACACGGTTTTCTCTTTGCGCATACTTCAATTCGGCACAATGTTGCTCTAGTCTCCGGCTGCAAGCAATCCGGAGGCTGCGCAACGATGGAAAATGTGAATGCGGCGGAGTTCGGCTCGACCGAAAAACCGAGCGGCAATTATGTCTACAAGCTCTCCAGTCCGATGCCGTTTCTCTGGACGATGCTGCTTTTTCTTGTCATCGTCGGTTTCATCGCCGCCATTCTTTTCCGGCAGGCGCAGTCAGCCTTCATGCACAATCCGGGCCTCAACGGCCTGATTCTCGGCGTCCTTGCTGTCGGGATCATCCTCGTCTTCAGCCACGTGCTGTCACTTCGTCCGGAAGTGCGGTGGTTCAATTCTTTCCGCGCAGCCGGTAGCGCAGACAAGGTCAACCGCAATCCGAGACTGCTTGCGCCGATGCGCGCGCTGATCGGCAATCGTAAGTCGACGGCGGCACTCTCGACCACTGCGCTACGCTCCATCCTGGACTCGATTGCCACGCGCCTCGATGAATCCCGCGATACGTCGCGTTATCTCATTGGCCTTCTGGTCTTCCTCGGCCTGCTCGGCACTTTCTGGGGCCTCATCGGTACGATCGGCTCGATCAGCGGCGTCATTCAGTCGCTGGATGCAGGATCGAACGGTTCCGGCGACGTGCTGACCACGCTCAAGGAGGGCCTTTCCATGCCGCTTTCCGGCATGGGACAAGCCTTCTCGTCATCGTTGCTCGGCCTTTCCGGATCACTCATTCTCGGCTTCCTCGACCTTCAGGCGGGCCGGGCACAGAACCGCTTCTACATGGAGCTCGAAAACTGGCTTTCGTCGGTGACTGACGTCGGCTCCGACCTGGCTGTTCAGCCGATCGACGGGGCTACGTCTTCCGAGGATGTTCGCGCGTTGTCGGACTATCTGAAGAAGGTTGCCGATGAAGGGGGCGCCGGCAGCCAGCGCTCGGTCGCGGCGATGGCAAGTCTTGCCGAAGGCATCCAGGGCCTCGTCAAGAACATGCGCAACGAGCAGCAGATGCTACGCGACTGGATCGAAGCGCAGCAGGACGAGGCGAAAGCCATGCGCCGCACGCTCGACCGGCTCGCCGAACGCATCGGCGGACAGGAAAGGTATAGCTCTTCCGAACGGAGCCATCGAGCCCATACCGAGAAGAGCGAGGGCAAGTAAACCATGGCGCTCGCCCGAAACCGCCGCCGCCAAGGGGAAATGAACTACTGGCCAGGTTTCGTCGACGCTCTGTCGACGCTTCTGATTGCCATCATGTTTTTGCTGACGGTGTTCGTTGTTGGCCAGTTCATTCTCAGCCGGGAGATTTCCGGCCGCGACGAGGTGCTGAACCGCCTCAACAGTCAAATCAACGAGCTGACGCAACTGCTGGCCCTCGAGAAAGGCAGCAACCAGGATCTCGAGGATTCCGTCGCCAATCTGCAGGCGTCGCTTGCGAGCGCAGAAGGCGAACGCTCGCGGCTGCAGGCGCTGCTCGACGCCGGCTCCGGCGGGCAGGACGCGGCGCAGCAGCGCATCGGCGGCCTGACCAAGGAGTTGGACGAGCAGAAACAGATGAGTGACCGGGCCATGAGCCAAGTCGAGCTTCTCAACCAGCAGATTTCGGCACTCAGGAGCCAGATCGCAGCCGTCGAGGCGGCGCTGCAGGCCTCGGAACAGAAAGACCAGAGCTCGCAGGCGAAGATCGCCGATCTCGGCCGGCGCCTCAACGTCGCATTGGCCCAGCGCGTCCAGGAACTCAATCGCTATCGCTCCGATTTCTTCGGCCGCTTGCGCGAAATCCTCTCCGATCGTGAAAACATCCGCATCGTCGGCGACCGTTTCGTTTTCCAGTCTGAAGTCCTGTTCCCCTCCGGCAGTTCCGATCTCAATCCGGAAGGCATCGCCGAAATGGGTAAGCTTGCGACCGCGCTGCTCGACCTGGCGAAGGAAATCCCGCCTGAAATCAATTGGGTGCTCCGCGTGGACGGTCATACCGACAACGTGGCGCTGTCCGGATCTGGCCGCTATCGCGACAACTGGGAGCTCTCCTCGGCGCGCGCGATTTCCGTTGTCAAATATCTCATTTCGCAAGGGGTACCGGCCGATCGGCTCGTCGCGGCCGGCTTCGGCGAATTCCAGCCAATTGCACCCGGCGATACACCGGAAGCCCGCGCCACCAACCGTCGCATCGAGCTCAAGCTGACCGAGAAGTGATCGGCCTACGGGAACTTTTAGCCAGTTGGGCAGCAGATAAATTAGCGCCGAACGATCCGCTGGCTCGTCGCGCTTCCAGGGGCATGACAGAGGCCAGTAAGGCGGCGCCTTGCCGGCGCCGCCAAACTAATCAAGCCGTCGCCGTGGTCTGATCGTCCACCGTCGCGCCCGGCGCGTTCTTCTTGATGGATTCGATCGCGCTCAGGGCGGAGGCCTTGGCTTTGTAGCCTTCAGAGCTGAACATGGATTCGCCGTTCGACGCCTTGAAGCGGAAACGGAATTCGCCGGCCTTGTCTTTGTACACTTCAAACTTATACATCGATTATCTCCCAATATCAGGAAGTTGCCTGCTAACGGGAGATAATCTAGTGCAAAAGTTGAACTTATTCCATTTGGATATTTGCGCCCTTGACGATCGGACCCCACTTGGCCAGTTCGGCTTTCACATGAGCGCCAAGTTCCTCCGGCGTCGAGCCGACGATGGTGGCGCTGAATTCGTTCATACGCTCGGCAACCGCCGGATCCTTGAGGGCCTTGTTGGCGGATGCATTGAGCTTCGCGACAACATCGGCAGGCGTATTCGCCGGCGCGAAGAGCGCGTTCCATGTATAGGTCTCGTAGCCGGGAACGCCAGACTCGGCGATAGTCGGAATATCGGGGAAGGATGGAGCGCGTTTCGCGGTCGTGACCGCCAAGGCCCGCAACTTCCCGGATTTGATGTGACCGGAGGAAGAGGGCAAATTATCGAACATGATCGACACTTGGTTTCCCAAAAGATCGGTCAAGGCAGGTCCAGC
Source organism: Rhizobium sp. SVR5-9E (assembly GCF_056755095.1). Classification (NCBI taxonomy): domain Bacteria; kingdom Pseudomonadati; phylum Pseudomonadota; class Alphaproteobacteria; order Hyphomicrobiales; family Rhizobiaceae; genus Rhizobium; species Rhizobium sp. SVR5-9E. Next base: position 84,646 of record NZ_JBNDHS010000014.1, read on the forward strand.
GCCCTTGTAGGGGATATGCTGCATCGTGACGCCAGCCATCGAATTGAACAGTTCGCCGGACAGATGCAGCGGCGTGCCGTTGCCCGAGGAAGCATAGCTCCACTTGTCGGGCTCGGCCTTCAGCAGCGCAATCAGTTCCTGCACGTTTTTGACAGGCAGTTCCGGATTAACGACGAGCACGTTAGGCACGATGACGAGCAACGAAACGGGCGCGAAATCCTTTTCCGGATTGTAAGGCGTGGATTTGAGGATGAGCGGGTTGAGCGCGTGCGTCGCAACCGTCCCCATCAGAATGGTATAGCCGTCCGGTTCGGCGCGCGCGACGTTGTCTGCACCAAGGTTGCCGCCGGCACCGGCGACGTTCTGGACGACCACCTGCTGGCCCAGGTCTCCGGACATCTTTTCGGCGATAATGCGAGCGACGACATCCGTGGAGCCGCCGGCAGCAAAAGGAACGACCAGTGTAACCGCGCGATCCGGAAAGCCGTCGGCCTTTGCGGTCCCGGTCCCCAGAGCCGCAAGCAGTCCAAGGCCGAGCGCCATCCCAGCGCGACGGGTGATGTTAAAAATTGCCATTCAATTCTCCTCCCGGAATTCAGCAGCTGTTCAAATCGGCAGGAGGAGGGTAGGGCATGGACGGACAAAGGCAACCGAAAGCGGCCGGGCCGACATGCGACTTTAGTGTTGAGCGAAACGATCCGGCTGTTGATATTCCAATCGGTCCTTCGCTAACCATCTATACAGGGATGTTGATGTGTCCGCTTGGCGGGACGAGATTGTGGAGTTTCAAATGCAGGCCGTATCCAATCCATTACCAGCGCCCGTGGAGGCGGAGGATGGCCGTTGGCCGGTGCGCCGGCGAAAAATCCTCGACTGGCTGATCAACGATACCCGCGGCGAGCGATACATCGACAATATCCTGGTGGAGATGTGCATACGGCTCCAGGCCGCAGGCGTTCCTGTCGCCCGCGCAACGATGCATTTCCGGACGCTCCATCCGCAATGGCGCGGTGCACGCGTCCTCTGGCGCCTTGGGATGCAGAAAGCCGAGATCACGACTTTCGGCTACGGCGTCGAATTGACGTCGCAATTCCTGAACAGCCCGATGAACGATATCTTCAGCGGAGCGGCAGAAGTCCGGCAGAAGCTGGAAGACGAGAACACTTCCTATCCGCTTTACGACGAGCTGCGAGGGGAGGGACTGACGGATTACGTTGCCTGGCCGATGGATCATACGCTCGGCAAGCGGCACGTCGTCACCTTCTCAAGTGACAGGCCGGGCGGCTTTGACGATGAGCACCTGACCTTCCTCAGAGACCTCATGCCGGCGCTTACACTCGTCACTGAAGTCCGGGTCAAAAACATTCTTGCTCGCACGCTACTGGAAACCTATGTCGGGCCACACGCCAGCGAGCAGATTCTGGCGGGCGCCACGACCCGCGGCAGCGGCGCAACGGTTGGCGCGGCGATCCTCATCTGCGACATGCGGGATTTCACGAAGATCTCCGATCTTTGGCCGCGCGACGATGTGCTCGAATTGCTGAACGCCTATTTCGATGCCATGTCGGAGCCGATCGAAAGGCATGGCGGCGAGATCCTGAAATTCATGGGCGACGGGCTGCTCGCCATTTTTCCGCTGACCACGCCGGAAGCCTGCCACAACCTTCTCAGTGCAATCAAGGAAGCTCAGGCCGCGATGGTCGAGCTCAATCAGTTCAACAAGGAGCGGGGGCTTGTGCAGCTCCGCTACGGCATCGGCGTACATGTCGGAGACGTGATGTACGGCAATATCGGCTCGCACAAGCGCCTCGATTTCACGGTGATCGGCCCGGCGGTCAACATCGCGTCGCGGCTGGAAAGCTTGACGAAGGAGATCAAGCGTCCCGTGCTGCTGTCGAAAGCCTTCGTCGAAATGGCAGGCTGCGAAGCCGGTTTGGAAAGCCTCGGCTCCTTCCCGCTGCGCGGACTGGGCGAGCCGGTGGATGTCTACGCGTTTCCGGAATCCTGAGAAGCTACTTGGCTATCGCCAGAGGCTCGTTCGCACCCGTCTCGAACTGCAGCTTCGCCAGTTTGGCGTAGATCCCGCCATGACGGATCAGGCTCTGATGAGCGCCCTCTTCGAC
>NZ_JBNDHS010000015.1:0-86246 GCF_056755095.1 Rhizobium sp. SVR5-9E
TCGAGGTAGGACATTGAGCTCGTCACGTAGACGCTTCGAAGCTGGGACAATTACCCGCGCGCCGGTCTGTTCTGCTTTAGTCGAATATTCAGGCCGTCATAATCTGACCACGTGAGCCGCAAGATGTCCCCCTTGCGTTGACCCGTCCACAGACCGATCAGCATGGCCAGCCGGATTCCCGAGGGAACTTTCGATGCGACACAATCGAAATCCTCCTGCGTCCAGATCCTATCCCGTCTATCGACCTTGTATAGCCGACCACCGCGCTCACAAATGTTCACTGAGATCCGTCCACGATCCTTGGCGAAAGAAAGGACTCGCGCCAACGTCGACCAGGCGTAATCCGCTGCCCTTGGATGATGCGACATCATGTCGCGCCAAGCTTTGAATTTGCCGCGAGAACGTGCCTGTTGAAGATCGTCAATTGTAGTGTCGCCGAACCGGGCGCGAATAAGATCTAAATACCGTAGGTATTCGCGACGCGTACTGGGCCGCTTTGTGCGAAAGTCGGCAGATTCATTGTACTCTTGGATCAGAGCGGTAAGATTGTCGCACGCTGGACGGCGCTGTTTAGCTTTTGCAAAAGCATCTGGCAGAGCAGGATCGTCAGGCTGAAGTGGCTGTCCGTTTGGTGTACGCAAGAGGGGCCCGCAGCGCCAAGCATAGCAGTAGCAAATCGTCTCGCCCGTCGCCAGTGTCTTCTTGACCTTGGAAAGCCCCATAAGGCGCTGCTGGTCGGTCATGGCTGCGGATCCCCCCACTGTGCTTTGGCCCTCGTGCTCCGGTCCCTTTTCCACATGCCGAGGTTCTCTGTGCCGTCTGGCGCAGCCGCGGAAAAGCCTGCGGTAATGCCAAAGTATCCGTCGTAGAATTTACTTACCAACGGCACCGGCCGGCCGTCGTGAAGCGGATCGATGCGCGGAAAGCCCTTACGTTCCAGTTGTGGGACAACTGTCTTGATCCACATCGTGGATCGCTCCTTGCCCACGATAGCAATGGCAATCTCTTTGTCTGTGGCGAAGAGGGGCAGTTTCGAGAGGGCGTCAGTCACCTCCCATCCTCTGCGTGATCGGCGGCGAGCTTAGCTTTGATGCGATCAACCTCTTTTGGCTTCCGAAGCTTTTCGTACTCGCGCTCGCACCTATCCAGCAGAGGCTGCATGGGCGGGCCGTACTTGTCGACCAGCTCCGCAGCTATGAGCATGTCTGCTTCCATGTCCTCAATGGTGAATTCCCTTTTTCCCATTTACCAAACTCCACAGAACAACACAGATCTGCCGCCGGCACGAATGCCGAAGGCCTAGCAAGGTCTCCTCAGTGGTGGTGGTATGCGCGCGGATTGGTGGGGCCGCGGTTAGAAGCTATTGTCGCGAAATGGCGCGGTCAAGTTTGTTGTCGGTTCAGGATCCACCGGACTTTCCGTATTAACCGGCGTCAGATGCACATCCCCAATCGCCTGATATAGGTTGTAAAGTGCCGTTTGCGCCTCGGAAGCCAGCCGATACCAGTCAGCATGCGCCAGCACGGCAGGATGGGCACACAGGTGTCGATCGACTGAATCTAAGAACACCGCTGCCATTTGAGCGCCTCATGGCACCCAAAGGAAAGTGGCGCGAAGCGGTCCCTGAGTTCATCGATCGTTAGCTCGCGATCGTCAGCGGCTTCAGCAAGTTGATGTAGGCGATGTTGCTCAAGTTCTTCCGGAGAGAAGGTCGCAGAGGACGACTGGAAGGGGGATTCGCTCATCGAGTTTGTCCTTTTCGGCTGGACTATTTGCGGTAGTGGCCCTTCTCACACCAGTAGCGCGCCTTTACCCCCGGCTGCTCAGCGAACAAGTGAGCCGCTATCTGACGGTTCTCTGAGTTGTACCTCTCGCCATCATCGCTATCAAACGACGCCACATGCACTCGCATGTTTTCGTCAAGAAAACTGTTTCGATAGAGGGTGTATTGGTCGCTGTCGTCATTGCTGCAAGATGCTGTCAGGATAAGCGGCACGCAAAGAGCTAAGCGCGCGGCGGAATTCATTCTTCGGGTTCTCCATGGCGACCTCATTGTTCCCCGCGAATCTTCTGCAGGCTGAAGCCGATCTCGACCAGCGTTCCGAGCGCGACGGCAAAAATGATCGCATACGTGCCGCGATTTATGATTACTCCGGAGTTGGGTGCGGTACCCCCGTAACGACGCAGCGCCTCCTCGTATGGCCCGAGTAGCTCGGTAGCAATGATAAAGCCGTTCAGTAGCTGAAACGCGCCACCTATCAGAGTGAGCCAGGCGATGGCTCTGGCGAGTTTGGTAAAGATCATTGTGCCCCCCAGCACTATGGAAATTGCACGAAGTCGTGCAGTCAAGATCAGAACGGCCACGTGATCTCGTGGCGGCGACGTGACGTCAATCTGCCGCCCGACCCCGTTCTAAAGTTAACGGCAGTCGCGTCCTGTCGCAGCGTTTATATCATCCTGCGGTAAGGGCAAGGGGCGAACATCCATCACCCGTGGCTGGTTCTCCAAAGCTGACGACACTGAAGTTGCGGCAAGAAGACGGACGCTTACGCCGCAAATATCGCGGCGAGCCGATCGAGATCTGTGAGCCTTATTTCGTCCGAGACAGGCTCTGTGTCGTGTACGCGGAACCATTCCGCAGCTTCTCGTACGCGGTCGCCATGGGGCGAAGCATACGCGCCCAGCCTCAATGCCCATTCTCTGACTGTTTCGCGTTCCATGCGGCCAGCGCGATATCGATCGTGAACGGTTTTTGCCGATTTCATTAAATCAGTGATGCTATTCACTAGGCCCCCTATTATGCGCGGACATCACCCGTCTGCTCGTGGGGCGCGTGCCGATACGGTCTTCAATATCAGCCACCTGCGCCGGGAGGAGCATCGTTCTCAAGATACTCACGATATTGCACGGTTTGAGTATCGTCGGCTCTCTCGCGGTCCAGACCATCGGCGGTTACGAAGGGCTGAAGCTCTACGCGTACCGAGACGTTATCGGCGTCTGGACGGCATGCTACGGCGACACGAAGGGCATCAAGCCGGGGATGAAATTCTCCAAGGCGACTTGCGACAACATGCTTGTCGACAGCCTGATTGAGCACGAGCAGGGGATGCGCGCCTGTCTTAAGGCGCCGGATGCACTTCCGATCCAGACCTACGTCGCAGGCCTGTCGCTCACCTACAACATTGGCACCGGCGCGTTCTGCAAATCCACCGCGGCGCGCAAACTGAACGCCGGCGACATCCGCGGCGCGTACGATGCGCTCACCATGTTCAACAAGGCCGGCGGCCGCGTTGTTGGCGGCCTTGTGAAACGGCGAGCACAGGAAAAGACGCTCTGCCTAAAGGGGGTCGCATGATTGGCGCCGTAGCGAAACTCTTGGGCCTCAACAGCCTGGCCGCCTACGCCATCGTTGCTGCGCTGGCTGTGGCTCTTGCCGGCGGCCGTACTGGTACATCGACCATCGCGGATACGAGCGCGGGTACGAGCGGGCGGCGACCAAGTACACCGCGGAGATTACCGCCTTAAAGGCCGGCCGCCGCAATTGTCGCCCGCGACAAGGAAACAGAGCGCCAGGACGCAGCCAACAATGCCGCCAAGGCACGAGAGGCTGCGCGCATCGTTGCCGACGCGGCCGAAAAAGAATCCCTACAGAAGAAAATCGAGGAGCTGCAGCATGAAGCTGACCAAGATCCTGATGCTCGCCGCGTTGCTATTGACGCTCCCAGCGTGCGCCGCATCAACCAAGTCCGATAGGCTGGTCGTTCCGCCGGCACCGCCGAAATTGGCGCAGCCGGACAGCGTGTTGCAGGAAAAATGCAAAGGCCCGGTCGACATAGGCGACAAGCCGCTAGAGCAGGCCCGCCTAGAACAACTCTGGATCACCGACCGCGAGCGGCTGCTGTCTTGCGTCCGGCGCCATTTGGCGCTGCGCGACTTCTATGTCGATCGCGACGGCAGATTGGCGGCAAGCGGCAACGCCGGGAAGGAGAAACAATGAATCTGAAAACATGGGTGCATTGGCACCACATTAGCTTGGCCGTCGGCCTTGGGGCGTACACATGACGGGCGCTGAATTGATGGGCGTCGTCCTGTTCGGGATAACGGTATTCGGTACGATATTCGGTGTGTTCAAGTTCTTCGATAGCAAATTCGTAGCTCTGCACAAAAGGGCAGATGAGGGCGAGAAGGCGCTCGCCGACCACAAGCTACACATTGCAGAAACTTACGTGACGAAGGCAGGCATGCAGGAACAGACCAGCCAGATCATGAAGGCGATCGAGGGCGTCGGCAACCGCTTCGACAGCGGGATTGCTGGCCTGACAGATCGTCTGGACAGACTTTATGAAAGCCCGCCGCGACGGACGACGCGAAGCTAAGCGGTTGGCTTCTTTGGCTCAGTTGTGGCCACCGGCACCCTATATCGCGGCTGCAGATCATCAAGCATGATCGATATGCCCGCCGCGCGTCGCGTGTGTCGCAGCCGTGGACGCCGCAGAGAATGGCGCCCCGCTGATGGCGGCACTATCCCCACTTCTCCGGGTTGAGTAGCCCACGGGACCAGTTTAGCTGTCGAAGCGTTTGCTAACCGACCTAATCCGGGAGATTCCAATGCGTCGTTCCATCAGCGCCTTTCTCATCGTTTCAGCAATTGCCACTTCGTTCGCTGCCGTTCCGTCTATCGCTGCAGCTCAAGAGTTGCGCATTGGTCCAGACGGGGTACGGATCTATGACAGAGATCGCTATGATGACCGCCGCGCCAGCCGCCGTTGTGATCCTGACCTTGCTATGGATAAGGCGCGTGATCGGGGTATCCGCCGTGGGCATATTGTAAATTATTCGTCGAACTCTGTTGCTGTCGACGGAATGACGCGTAGAGGTCCCATGCGTGCGGAGTTTTACAACAAGCGCGGTTGCCCGATTATCCGGACCTTTTACCTCAATTATTAAGTGAGCGCACAAACCGCGCTGAATCGGCGGCGTCTTCCATAACGGGAGGCGCCGCTTTTGTTACCGTCTGGCCAAGTGAGGGCCGTCGCCGGTTCTTCGGCAAGGTTGTTGTTTTGGAAGTTCCCCATCGCGATCGGCATGGCCTTCATCGGGGATGGGCTGGCGTCTTGGCTGCATGTCGGGCAACAGGTGAGCACCGGGCTCGTTGCCGCTCTTGCCTATCTTGGGCCGCGCGGAACTGAGGCATTGTTCAACAGGTGGTTCGTGCGAAGCTATCGGGCGAGTAAGACCGCTACTTGAACATCTCTGGTGAGTACGTGCCGTCGCTTTGGAGATCTTGGGAACGCTGCTGCAGCCAATGGAGATACTGGTGAATGGACGTGGTCGTCTGATCGCCGTTTCCAGATTGAAAAGAATACTTGTCTGTTTCACCGCTCTGAATCAGATGAGTGATGTATTCGATCCGTGGCTGAAGCTCTGTCTCAGGAAGAGTCGCGACGTTGGTCATAAACATCGCGTTGCTTTCGGACTTCGGATTGAAGAACTCTGGATTGGCCGCAGTCTGCGCGTCATAGTCTGCCTTAAGTTGTTTGTTACGTATCTCAAATGCATCGAACTCTGCCTTCAGCGCCCCCGTTAACGGCTTCGCGACACCAGGCGGTAATTTCCTCCACTGGACATTTGAGTATTTATCTGGATCCACCAAGTTCAGGATCGGCGTAGGTATGTCCATAAAATCCTCGGTTCAAAGCTGCTGCAAGGGAACTCCATATTGCTGCAGTTGCCTTGCTTGGAGCTGTGCTCAACCAGTCCGAGATCCTGATCCTTTGCGATCCATGTTCGGCAATCCGCATGATCAGTGTCATCGGCATATGGCCGCGGCACTGAGCGTTGCCTTTGCCGATATTGTCCGGCGATTGCACGCACTACGGAGAGCTAGTACGACCAGGGCTCGCCCAAACGTGTCAGAATGGCGAGCCCCGTCGCGTACCACATCGCCGGGTCGGGGCGCCGACCCAATGCCGTGGCGCGGTGCTGTGCTTGACGCTACAGCACGAAAATCAAAGCTCTGGTAATGCCTGCTCGTCAATAATCAATTAGGGTTAGGATCGAAGGGCCCGCTCCTACGGAAAAGCGAGCCCTTGCCGCGCCTAATGAGTCCCCTAGCCATTAGGCGCGGGATTGACCACGCGGCACCCGGAGAGGGGTGTCATCCGGTTGAACAGGAGGAACTGCCACGCAGCTCAAGCGTGTAGAACAAGGATGGCCCTACAAGGTTCCAAAAAAAACGGGCAATGGGAGATTTCAGGGAATGGTGACCGCGCGGTGCCAGGACGAAGGGTCGGTCATCGCTGGCGTTTAACAGACGGCTGCCGCACGGCCATATCGATAACCAATCGGCGCCAGCGTACGTTCCAGTCCGCTAGCGTACAGACAAAAAGGACCTGTAGGTGGGGGCGGGCCAATGCGCAATCCGGCGGATTGACGAGGAGGACGGGCTTCGCGTTCCGGTCCAACAGCGTACTTACTCCGGTCGAGGCTCCTCAACATGATTCCGCCGGTTTGGTTGAGCGAGGGCACGTTCTGCTGTGTCTGTAAGACCAACGGCCGACTTTTGTCGCTGGTGGAAAGGCAGGATCAGTACCGGATCCATAGCCCGGCTTCTCTGGCGGCGGCAATGAAAGCAGCTCGTGCCGCCTCGTGCGTCATCCGATTGTCGAGTGCCGCGAGACAAACTTCTTGTGCACGAAAGAAAGCCGGACCGGGCGTCCTGGGCAACCGGGTTGTCAGCAATTTCAAGGCAGCACGTGTTCCTGTGATTACGTCGAACCGCGCGCCGGGCCCCAGCTGCAATTCAACAATGGTCGTCCAGGCTCCGTCATTCATAGCCGCTCCTCGTGAACTGGAGAGCGGCTAAACAAAGGCCATGTTGGAAAGTTCCCAACTTTGCCGAAGACGTGCTGTCACCATGGCTTACTCTTGGAAGACGACGGCCAGCGGCAGTCGGGATCATTCATCGGACTCCCAGGGGGCCGTGCCCCCGGCAGGCCGGGTTTCGCTGCAGTTCCGGTATGCTGGCGAGCGATCAAAAAGGAGCCCACCAAACGCGGCAGCTTGGCTAGCTAAGATGGAAAAGGCGCCATTGGTGCCGAATCTTAATCCGGTAACGTGATCCTGAAGGGGAAAACCGCATCGATATTCCCATTTTCATCGACGACTACGAACCGCTCTTCACCGATAGGTTGGCCTTGGACGACTAGTCCCGCGACTATTTCGCGCGCCGCTTGGAGCGCCTCTTCTTGGACGGCCGCGATGTCAGGCAGATCGAGACCTTCGTGGTCCTCGATGGTCTGATCGCCTGCGCGGATATGAAAATAATACCTTGCCATTGAACACCCCGAGGGAGAACGGCGTCTTGCAGTGTCCTGATGACCGAACAGGTAACGCATCACATTGTTCCTGTCGCCGATGGCGCCAGCAAGCAGCTTTTCAGCTTGCGCTACTTGGGCGCGGCGGCGCGCCATTCCCGGTCCCGCTGCCAAGTCGAGCCTCACGTAACCGTGCGGTCTTGGCCTCGCGTTGAAGGCGTTCCCCTTCGACAATCGCCTTGGCAACTTCATTCGTGTGTTCGAATTTTGCTTGTCGCTCACTAGCGGATGGGTGTCCCAACTCTCCCTCCGTTGCTAATTGGGAACCAACGGGGCCATTCAGAGGTGGCGAGGATTAACAACGGGCTACTCTCTTAAACGGGCTGCTTGAAAACCTAGCCCTACAGGGACCCAGCTTCAAGGATCAGTCCGTTGCCGTACGGGCAAAAACCAAGCCCCGCCAAAGAGGGGCAATGTGATCCAGAGGACCGCGCGGCCTTCCAAGGGCAAGGAAGGGCAAAATAATCAGCCTGCCACGATCCCAACAGTTAAACGATAGGACGTCGCTCAGGTTCCGGTTTGGAGGCGTACTAGGCCTTGAACCGTTGAGGCATTTGCTTTTGTGGGAGTTGCTGGTCGATGAGCTCGCGCGCAAGTGCGGTGATGCCACCGTCGTCGGCTGGATCCGTCTCCAGTAACTCCAGTGCGCGCTCAAATATTGCTCTTTGCTCCTCTCTGGCGATGATCCCTTTCTGCTCAAGATGTTCCATCAGCGCAGCATGAAGTGCTGCGGTGGAAAGAGACACGGCGGATGAGGGGATAAGGATGGGGTCTGCAACGACCGTAACATCAACCCTTCCCGAAGAGAGGCGGCTTTTAGCTGCTCTCCAGAATCGGCTGCACGATTCAATCATGGGCACGTTTCCTCCAGCCATTGAAACGCCCGGTAGCGTACCGCAAGCCTAGAAGCTCTGGAAGACGGCCTTAGGTCCTACAGATCATTGGAATAGCTGCCAGATAGCCAACAGCCCCTACCAGCGCAGCGGTCGCGAGCGTCTGGCATTCCTGGTGTTACACCACCCCTCCAAAAGACTGAGAGGCCCCTCCTTTGCCTGAACCATTGTCGTTATGGCTGCGGCGGGCAGCCAATGGGACAGCTTTCCCACATAGACATTTCGCTAGAAAATAGGGGCCAAATATCTCCGAAATGTAAGTCAAAGGAGAGAGCTATGTCGGCAAAAGAACGACCATCACAGCTCAATCAAGCACGGCGTCATTTCCTCGGTCTCGCTGCTGCAACAGGTGCCAGGGTAGCGGCGATGGGTATCGCCGGTTCAACTATGCTTTCGGGGTTCAGCGCCCAAGCACAGAGCCGCGGCAACGGCAATGGGAACAACGGGAATGGCAATGGTAACGGCGGTGGGAATGGCAACGGCAACAACGGCAACGGCAACGGAAATGGTGGCGGCCGGTGCTTTCTTCGTGGCACTTCTATTCTAACCTGGACAGGCGAGAGACGCGTCGAGGATCTTCAGGTCGGCGACCTTGTCTTATCCCAACCCGGTCCGGTCAAGCCGGTTAAATGGATCGGTCGTAGCCTCTACAAGCGAAGCGGTTCTTCCTGGAATGCCGACATCGTGCCGATCCGCATTTCACGGCATGCGCTGAACGAGCGGACACCTTACCGGGATCTCTATCTGTCACCTGGCCATGCTCTGTTCATTGATGGCAGCCTTATCTTGGTGAAGGACCTCGTCAATGGAATGTCTATTGTGCCGGTCCCTCCTGCCGACGGCGAGGTGATCGAATATTTCCACGTGGTGCTCGAAACCCATGAAGTGATCTTCGCCGAAGGAGCGCCCGCCGAAAGCTTCCTTCTCTGGGGCGATAATTACGAGGGCTTCACGAATTTCGCTGAGTTCGCCCGCCTCTATCCTGGTGGCTTTACGATGAAGCCATTTGCGCGGGTCGCCGGCTTCGAGTCCGGCCGGGATCACCTGAAGGCTCTTCTGCGTCTAGGGATGCATCCTTTTCGCCCAATAGCTGACGCGCGCGAACCAATCGATCGCGCCTATGAGAGAATTGCAGCCCGCGCCGAGCAATTGATGGCTTGAAACCAAGCTGCTTGCCCTGACGGAGAAGCCCGAACGGCGCCGCCAAGCTGCCGATGAGGCCGGCAAGCGCGTAAGTGTGGCCCGTTTCCATCTGCCAGCGGCTGGTGCCGAAGTCGCCCCCGGAGCGTCCATAAGATCAGGTCAAATGGTTCGTTACGAGTAGCCTATTGCCCCTGATCAGTTCGATGACCCCGTCCTGCTCCAGACTTTTCAAGGCGACGTAAAGCTCGTCCGGTGTGAACCCAGCGGCGCTAAGTGGTACGCCGATGTCATACAGATCGATTGGGTACTGAAGGGCAGCCCCAAGCGCCCGTAGGCGTTCCACAATGGCAGCTTTGGTTTCGTCAAGTCGGCTCACGGTCCCTCCTCCCCAAAAAGCCAAAAAAAAGCCCCGCCGGAGCGGGGCGAGTTCGCCTGTAGCAACAGTTCAACCACCAAGGCTGCGCTATGTTCCGGTACGGTGGCGTACGGTTAGAAGCCATCTGACAGCGAGGCATTACCCGCTTGGTACGGCACCGGACATAAGCTGTCAGGAACCGACCCTTCCCACCAAAGTTCGGGCACACGGAGGTTCGGATGGTACGCGAGAAATTGACACAGGGACCAAAAGCCGAGGTCTTACAACAGATAGATGGCTCCTGGTCAGTTTTCGATACGGAAAGCGGTCTGCCCGTCGAGGCGTCGGGACGGAAGCTCACTGGTTTGACCCGTAAGGACGCTGATGAAATAGCCGCGCAGCTTAATGCGGCCTCCATCGATCACATTTCGGATACCGATTTGGAACCCTGAAAGAGCAACGTAGTTCGGTGGCTTCAACCGAAGCAAAAAAGGAGAATCCAATGCTTCTGAAGCTCATCACGGTCTCTGCTCTTTCGATCGGTCTTGCAACGTCGGCCATGGCTCAGGCTAGCGGCGGCTCAGGTGGGACTGGCGGTTCCGGTTCTGGTGGTTCTGGCAGCACGAGCGGCTCTGGCAGCACCGGCGGTTCTAAAGGCGCGCAAAATCAGAACACGAACGGTAACTTCAACGGCGGGACTGATGCCGCCGGCGGTGATATCAGGGAGTCCTCGGACTGCGTTCAGGGCAAGACAGCAACCAACAAGACGGGTAAGCCCGTACCTGGTACAGCCAAGGATGCCGGTGGCAACTGCCAGTAACGCGATCGGTCAGCCAAGAGAGGGGCCCCGCGCAGAGCCTGCGGAGGGTGGCGGAAGGGAAGCCTAAGTGTTGCCTCCAAAGAGCCTTAAGCCTCCCTCCCTCTGGCATTCGAGATTTCCTCCTGGACAGGATGCTCAGTCCCCGCGATGCGTCCTGTGTAAGCCGCACTGACGGTTGCCATGACGGCATATTAGCCGTGCCCGAAATGTTTGAAAAGGAGCTCGGCCTGAATACGGCGATCCTAGACGGGGAGACGGTTGTCTATGACGAGCAGGGCCGGTCTGATTGTCGGTCCTTAAGCGGACTTTGAAGGGTCCTTAAGGGATCGGATACAATCTGAAAATTCCGGAAGCTCGTTGTTGTTTGACACGTGGTGCCGGAATACTCCCTGCATAGGGATCACTCAAGGGATTTCGTTAAGCGGAGCCTTGAGGTGCCCTCGATCAATTCGATGACCTGTTCCCCCTCCAGATCCTGCAGGGCCATGTAAACCTCGTCCTCAGTAAACCCCTCGGCGTCCAGCGGGATAGCGATGGTGAACAGATTGATCACAGTCTTGGGTGTAGCCTCAAGGGATCTTAGGTGACTCATAATGGCGGCTTTGGTTTCGTTTAATCGGCTCATTGTTTATCGGTTCCTGGCGGCAGTGAAATAGCGTTCAATCTCATCTTCAATTGCAATACAAAGTGCGTCGTATTTCGCGATCAGCTTCTTGTCGTTTCCCTCGACGCGCAGCTTATCTCGGTACCTAACGGCATCCGCATAGCTCTCGACAAGCTCGGCCCACCAATGGGCGGTCTTAGCATGGCAACGGAGATGCGGACGGCGCACCAGAAGGGACGCTAATCCGAACCGGAATTTGTCTGAACGCATGTATTCCATTGCCCGAGAACCAGCCTGAAGCGGAGTTTATCTCGGACCCGAAATGTTTGGTAGATTTTCTGAACAACTAATGGAATATGCGGTATGGCCGCATCGACAGCAGCCATTACGCCTGGTGCACTCGTGTTCCCTCAATCGACATCCTTGCTTCCTCGCATCTCGTTGTGCCTCATCAGCCGGTGATAATAGTCCTCGACCATGCGCGAGGCTTCCCGAGCCGTGGGGCAAAATCCCTGATGCGGGAGCAGCCTCTCCCGGACGTTCGGGCCCTGACCGCTCCATTGCCATTGCGCGCGCTTCGGTCCGGCATCCTCAAGACGAATGCGGCCGATCGGGACTTCCCCATCCAGACCAATGAAATCTTGCAATGGCTTGCCGTCGAGGCCGGTCTCTCCTGGCCACGTCTCCTGCCATCGGTACAGCGGCTTATACCCCATGCCGCTTGATGTTCTCAGTCCTCAATGCACTTTCTTGGGCGCGTCTTCGATCATTTCGAGGATCTGCACCAGCCCGAGAACTGCGTTCGGTCAGAGATGCGACGGGATCAAGCCTGACTTTTCGGCCGGCTCTCCCGTACGACGATCGATGATGGTCCAACTGCCATCGGCTTCCTGCATGGTGGAAAACCTGTTCTGCTTCACGCTTTGCCTCCCTGTTGAATGGCAATATCAACTGGAAGACGGGCCTGGGTCTAGTGGCGCCTTTCACGTTTAGCGGTCGTACTTCGGCGACCAGCCCCGAACCATACCGCGGCTGATCGCGCTTTCCGTCAAAGCGAGTTGAAGCCTCAGATGACGGATGTCGGCCAACAGCGTTGCTATCGTGGCCTTGGCGTCGTCGTCGTGAAAGGCGAGGGCGGCTTCGATCTCGTAGTCGATATCCTCCTTTGTGGCCGGATGCATCAGAGAACGAACCCTTCGGCTCTTGCCGTGTCAAGAACCAATTGGATCGCGCTATCGGGGCTCTCGTCGTAGGCAAACCAAGCAGGTTTGCCCGATGCATCCTCTCCGTTGATGATCGATCGGAAGACGCCGCAAGCAACCCCGCGGTTGCAATCCACGGCGACCTCCAACTGACCCATTGGCGCGCCGGAACCCATATCGTAGGCTCCGGCTACGAAGAGGTGCATCTGCTCGATATCGGCGCCTGCCTCCAGCGCAGCAATCAGACGCGGGTGCGCGTCAGTGATAGTGGCTTCGTAAGGCGGTGTCCAATAGGTGCCTTGCTCCAATTCCTCTTCCTTCGGCTGCCGGGGCATAACCGTTCTCCTTTTACCGAATTGTCAAGCAGGCGGCCGTGGCCGTTTGTTCTTATTATGTTCTCATTCGGAAGAGAGGGTCAAGACATCTTCTTCAGGATGGCGAGCAGCCGCCTGCCGCTGAAGCCGGCGGTGTCGTAGCCCGTTGATGAGGAGAGCGCCGCCCATTCGGGTGATATTAATGTGTTCGAGCGAGGCGTAGTGTTCTATTTGGCTTTGATTTCCGGGGCCACACGAGGAGAACGCAATGCCTACCATATTGGCCTATCACGACGTCAAAGACGTCAAACATTGG
Source organism: Rhizobium sp. SVR5-9E (assembly GCF_056755095.1). NCBI lineage: Bacteria > Pseudomonadati > Pseudomonadota > Alphaproteobacteria > Hyphomicrobiales > Rhizobiaceae > Rhizobium > Rhizobium sp. SVR5-9E. The sequence goes on from NZ_JBNDHS010000015.1 coordinate 13,024, forward strand.
CTCGCTTCACCACGCCGCGAAGAGGTTTTCGAGCCCATCGGCTGCACAAACATTCGCACGTTTGTCGATCCACAAGCGTCCAACCGAGTTGGCCTGGTGATGGACGTTGCCGACATGGACCGCTTGAGTGAGTTTATGAAGACCAAGCCAGCGGCGGATGCGATGGAGTATGACGGAGTATTGCCCGAAACGTTGGTGATTCTAGTTCAATCGTAACCGCTCGGGGGCTGCGTCCTCCCGGCTCATGAGATTTAGATCTGGGATTGTGGCTATGACGCGGGCGAATGAACCCTCCGCGATTCTCCGTCCCCGGGGAGTTCTATGGCAATCGCTTGTGGAAAAGCCCGGCCGGCGAATTGCTCGACCGGGAAACCATTGAAAACTACTGCTTTATGGCGTGAATGATTATAGATCCCATGGAAACCTTTGGCGCATCCATGCTAATGTTTGCTGCATTTTTTGAGAGCCACTCCTTCGCAAGGCGAACACTCTCTTCAGTGCCGGCCTTGTCCCGGCAGACGGTCATCGATAGGCCGCCATCGCTTTCACTGCTACGCGCTAGAGTGTAGCTTTCAAATCCGGTGACTGAGCGCATAAGCTTTTCAACGTCTGCCTTATGCGTCTCCAGCAATGAGAACAGCTCTTTCGAGCCCTTACCTGAGTAAGTTCTTACAACGACGTCCATAATGGATTTCCAATTCAGGAATGCGTTCATCAACTGAACGCACGTGATGGAGAGCATCGATCAAAACCAACGGCTCCGGTCCTGCTGACCAGTATCCCTAATATGGGGCGCCTTCGACCGAATGCGAGTTAATAATGGCATGGCCTCTATGGCGATCGGAACCGGAAAAAGAAAAAGGCAGGCACCTCCCTCGGCGCCCACCTTTTTGATCTGTCTCAACAACAACTGCCAGTACATCCGTGGTCAGCCGCAAGAAACACGATGGGTTGAGTTTAGCTCAAGTTGTCGAGCGGTCAAGTAAGGCTTACGGAGCATGCTGCCACCACTTCATGATTCTCTCGGCCTCTGCCTTACCCTCCGCGGTGAGCGAGTATCTTGTCATGCCGTCAGCATCGTGGGTACCAGCGCGAACGGCGCCTTTATCAATCAAACACTGTATCGACGTAGGGCCGGCTTGCGGAATTTCGCCGATGTGGTTGGCCATGTAGATCAACACCCTTTGCAGCTTTCCATCCAAACCCATTTGAGGTTGGTATTTGGCTCGGCGCTTTTCCTTTTTCTCGCGCCACTCTCGCAGGCTATCGCGACCCTCGGAGCCTCCCCCATCGCGGTTCTCTCGCATCCACTTTTCATATGGATCTTCCTGCTGTTCGGGTGCCAGTTCGCTGATTTCGTCGAGCTTCGCGTCGATCGCTCGTTTGTCCCACTTTCGAGTGCCCGGCACGGCTGGCGGCATCTTGTGGGTCGCAACCCACAGGGAAAACGTGCCTGGCGCAGTTCCACAGTATTCCGCCGCTTCCTTGCGGCCAATAAGGCGAGGGGAGTCGGTCACCTGCGGTCCTTTCGTTCCCAAGCCTCAATTTCCCGCAACTCGTCCATACCCGTCTTCGTCAGCGCGAAACTGCGTGCGCCGTTACCGTCGCACCCGGAAGCGCGCACAACCTTTTTGTTTATGAGGATATCCATCGTTCGTTCTCCGGCGCCGCGGATAGAAGCGACCGTATCGCAGTCTGGATGATCTCGCATATAGCGAATAACCTTGATCAGTCGATCGTCTAGATCGCTCGGCTTGTGAAGTCTGTCGAGCATTTGCGCCAGTGTTGTCTTCTCTGAATGCCCAGCCTTTAAGCTATCGATCCACTTATCGATGTCGTGCACGTCGTAACGATGCATCCTGACGCCTTCGCCGAGCGCTATCGGGCGTATTGGACACACTGCGCCGAATGTCGCCGGCGAAAGGCTGCAATACTGCGCGACCTGACTTTTTGTGAGGAGGCGAGGGGTGATTGAAGCCCTCATTTCGCAGCAACCTGTCGTGCAGCAATCTTCGCTTCGATCCAATCGGTCACTTCAGCCTTCACGAAGGCCACTCGTCGATCGCCGAGCTCGACATGCTGAGGAAACCGGCCGCTCTCGCGGTATTTGTTAATCATCGTGCGCGACATCGATGTCATCTTCGCTGCAGCTTCGATCGAGATGAGAGTGTCATTGATGCTTTCAGCCTTCTTAGACTTTCGCCCACGGCGAGCCTCCAAGCCTGCCATGAACGCTGCTTGCACATCCTCGCGGCGCCATCCCATTTCGGAGTCGATCGGCTGGGCACTGCGAGCGTAAGCGAGGGCTGCTGATTGGGAATCTGATTTCGTCATGGCCCACCACGGGTTGCTGAAGAGGTCGCAGCCGGCACGAATGCCGAGAGCAGTTCAAGTCCTCTTCGGTGGTGGCGGGCAGGAAAGCCGTCGCGGATTGGTGGGCCGCAGTTAGAAGCTATTGTCGCGAAATGGCGCGGTCAAGGGGCAACGATCGGAGGTTCGATCGCCAGAGCCTCGGTCCATATTTCCCGCGCACGACTTTCAAGCTGCTCTTCTTCGTGCACCCCTTCTTTCCATAGGCCCAGCAAGAGCGTAGCGATTTGTACAACAGCTCTTCTATCTCGCTCGACTCCATTCTCTCGACAGAGCGTCTTAAGGACGCGGTTGACGATGGCAGAATCGGCGATACGTGGTTGCTCCATTTTGTCACCAGCGCCAGCGGTCAATCCCGCCGCTCCCGCAACTTTACCACGCCATGGCCACGCTCGTCGTCGATGAAGTTTATTCCCGCGTCGTAGAGAGCGTCGACAATCTTTTGAGTCGTATCGGTGCGTCCACCTAGTTCGCCGTCCGATGCCTCCAGTCTCTTAATGGTCGGCTCTGACACTCCGGATCGCTCCGCCAAGTCAGTCTGCGACCAATCGAGCATCGCTCTTGCTGCCTTAATTTGACGAACTGATACTTTTGGTATTGACATGATTAATCCTCAACTGATACCAATAGTATCATAAGCCGAAGCGAACGCAACGAGGTGCACCGGAATGGCTCAGATCATGGTTAATAGAAAGCAAAGGTTTGAAGATCTGGAGGACGAAATCTGCGGACTTCTCCACCAGGCGCGAATGACCCTCAGCCACATTGAAGGTGTCGTCAACTTCGAGCTCAGCCTCGGGCACATCGGTAGGAACGAGGCTGATACTGTGATGTTCGGTCTGTACGAAACCAAACAGCGAGCAGAAGACCTGCGCGCAAAGTTCTATGAGGCATTTGATGCCTAACAAGATTGGCCCCTTAGCTCAGATGGATAGAGCGTCGACCGTCTAAGTCGAATGTCGCAGGTTCGAGCCCTGCAGGGGTCGCCATCAACACCAATGGCCGGCGCGACCACCACCGTCGCCCACACCAGACGCGCGCCGGCCGGTTATTCCAGATGCCACCACAGCGACCCCACCGGTGGGAAGCCGGTGGGTTTTTCATTGTGCCGGGCGTACGAATCATGGAGCGAGCAAAGCAGAATGAACCGCCTATGCGGCCGCGAACTCTTCCAACGCCTGCCTGGAAACGAACTCACCCAATTTTGCCGGCTCTGGATGAGTAAACTCGAAGCTTGCTGGCAATTCAAGCGCTTGGCGCAATGTCATGATTCCGATCGGGCGCCGCCCATGTTCATCGTTCAGACGCACTTCTACGATTTTCCTAAAGTGGGTCATCTCTCATCCTATTCCTGCAATATAGTTGTTGAAAAAAGACCGCCTCGGCGACGCGAGGCGGTCAATATTGTTGCATCGGTGACAGGGAGGAATGCACCGAGGTCAACTTGTCGCCGAACTGGGAGGAGGATGTGCGGCGATGACAAAAAGCTACCACCGCACCACACCAGCCGAAACTGGACAGAGGTATAGGGTTTGTACGTGCCTCTGATTACAAATGACCGGCCCGCTGGCTAGGTTTGCTATTATCGACATGTTGCGGCCAATCGCCATGCGGAGACCTTGGAAGACCCGCCACTATGCCGTCGACCTCACCAGGCGGCCGTTTTTTGGCTCGATACAAAGAAAGACCGCCTCGAGGCTGAGACGAGGCGGTCATTGCGGATGCGATATCCGCTGACCCGGTGTGAGGGGAGAGACACCGAGTCGATAGATCGCCTCACTGGGGTGGGGGTGTTGAAGCGATGGCCAAACTTATCATCAGACCGCGCCCTCCGAAATTATACAGAGGTATCTCAAGGTTGGGCGCAGGTATGCGGCAATCGGTGCATATGCCGCCGGCTTTGGTTGTCCTAGCGTGCGGCAGCGTGGCCAACGCGATTGCCTGCGTTCTGCGTGGCATTAACCGTATTGGCAGTGTCTTGCCCCATGCCGCGGATGGTATTGCCACAAGCGGAGAGTGAAAGCAGGGTGCAGCACGCGGCGGCGATTGTTGTGACTGTCTTCATGATCCTTCTCCTTTCTCTGTGCTCAGGGCTGCTCTCGAGTGCTTGGCGATGCTTCGCGCTGATTGGCATCTTCCAGGTCAGCTGCAGCGAGGAACGCGTCGGTATGCTCGCGCGCGGCTTCCCTTAGGGCATCCATGCTTGAAGAGTCGTCTCCTTCGAGATCGCCGAACTCTCGTTCGATCTCGCGCTCTGCCTCCCTCCAGTGATCCTCATGACGACCTTCAGGCTGTCCTTCTCGCTCCCAAATGGCATGAGCCCGTTTCCGCACTTCATCTTCAGGAATTGGGATAGGGCGCACTGCATTTTCGTTCATCCCTTCCATCCGGCCGTCGTCAAACACGCTTGTCATGCTCAATTTCTCCAATACCGGTTTCTGGTCGTGGCGGACGAGCGTCCCATCAGATAGCCCATACCGAAGGCGAGCGCTCCAATACCGAGAACCAGTGTGCTTGCGGCCTGCGGATGATCCGCGGCGCCAGCAGCCAAGGCGCTCGTTTCGCGCTTTACTGCATCAGTTGCTGTCTTCGCTATCTTGCGGGCACCCTCCGGCTGCTCAGTCGATGTCCCGGTGAAGCCGGTTTCGAGATCATTTGCCATGTACTTCCTCCTTGTTGGCGAGGTAGAACTGGTGAGGAGGGCGGGATGTTCCCCGATCAAGCTGGCTTTCGCGAATTTCGACCACCAGAAAAGCTGCACGTCGGCGACGTCGTCAGGTGCTTGAACCTAGGCTTTCCTTCGTCGCTACTATAGGGCCGTACGTAGCGAGCGCACTCGGGGCACAGATAGACGAATGCAGTGCGACAAAGTGCATCTTGAATTGTGCAGTCTTCAAGACCGCCCATCAGATTTCGGCGCTTAGCGACTAGAAGCGGCGGCATCTTGTGACACCTGCTATTCAACGCTTGGCGGCTTACTGCCACCGGCTTTGAAATACTCGTAGACCGTCTCGATCCACTGGGCGCCTGGGATTTTTCCTATTATCGGCACGATGACTGGTGCGGCAAGCAGTAGCGCGCTAAGGATCCCAGAAACAATCCTTTTTCGCCCATCTGAAATAATGTCACGGCCAATCGCAAGAATAGATTTTGTAACGATCGACCAAAGGTTTTCGTGTGAACGTGTGAGCGACAGTACATCTCGCTTATCCGGCGCACTTGGGCCCTCGACCCAATCTTTTACGGTCTCAAGCGCGTCAACTACCGATTTGTCGCCGGCTTCCTCCTTCTGGAGCTGATTCACCAATTGCGCCGTGCCTTGAACTAACTTGGCGACTGAGCCGGCGTCGATATTGAGGGCGGCCGCATTCTCCGAGAAAATCCGCCAGTCCTCGAATTGTGCAAGAGCTGAAAATACACTTTCGATATGGCCGATCAATAAGCTGAAGAGGGTAGGTGAGAGCTCATCGATATCGCCGTGGACGAGTCGGTTGCAGATCTGAGCACGTGCGCCGATCTGGACAATGTTGTTATGGCTCACCATTGTGGCCTGCAGTCGCCCAAACGCGTCCTTCAATCGAGGGGAGGCATTCGTGGCTGCCAGATCCTCATTTACGTACTCACCGTGCTCCACTGCCGCCTCAAGGGCCGCCAGAGCAATATCCTTTTCGCGCTCATGAGCCCGCAAGGGCTGATCCACGACTTTTAAAACATCACCCTCAAACCCGAATGAGAAGGCCGCGAGCTTTTGGCCAGGAGTAGCCTCCAGCACATCTTCTGGGCCGAGTTGGTTAAGGCCGATTTTCATGCCCAAAATCAAATTCGCCAGACCAAGGCTGTCGTCTGGTAGGCGCCGAACCTGCTGATCGATAGCGGTGACATCAGCGATGCGAAGCGAGTCGACTTTACTCAGATACCTTCGGACTTCAGACTTGATCGACGTCAACTGCTGGAGGACGCTATCGCTTCGTGCGTAGGACCTTTCAGCTCGAATCAGCCGCTTCTCCATCTCTTGTAGTAGATTGCGAAGTCTATCTGGCCTCATCGACTGTTCCGCGTTTTCGATTTGGTCGAGATTATATGGTGGCGCAGTCGGGCGCCAGCCGAAGGCCTCTGACTTATCCACAGGAGCCAACCGTCAAATATCAACTTCAAAAGCGGGGAGAAAAAGTGGGGAAGTAAGTGCCTGCTTTTGAATTTCTCAACAAAAACAGGCACTTATTCTTGAAACTGGCTCCCCGGGCCGGATTCGAACCGGCGACCTGTCGATTAACAGTCGAATGCTCTACCGCTGAGCTACCAGGGATCACTGCTTGGCGCGGTGTGAGTGGGCTAATACAAATGCTTGTTCGATTTGCCAAGGGGTTTTTTCAAAAAAATGACATCTGCTTGTATTCGCGATGTTTGTCCCCATCTCCTGTGGATGACTGACGGCAAAAACAGCAGCAAAAACCAACGCGAAAAGCGCTTCGGCATTGATCACACAACGGGAAGGCTCGTTCTTGGTTCGCTCCGCATCCCGCTGCCGCGCTCGCGCTTGGCCCGCCTCCTCACTGGCTTCTTGCTGATTGTATGCGGGATTCTCGGTTTTCTTCCGATCCTCGGCTTCTGGATGCTGCCGCTCGGCTTCATCATTCTGTCAAATGAACTGCCCATCATGCGCAGATGGCGCCGCCGCTTCTCCGTCTGGTGGCACAGACGGCGCAATCCCGCGAGCTGATCGGCGCGGAAGGCGCAGCGGCGCATCGCCGAGATCGATTATCGCGCCTGGACGCATGACGGAAGCTGTAGCACGCGTCGTATAAGGAGCCTGCGGGAGGAGCAGGCCAACACGGCGATCTACGAGATCGAGGAGTGATCGGTCGTTTTTTCTGGAACGTTTGGAAAACGGTTTATTCAGGTTGAAAAAAGGACCAATTCAGAATGAAAGGTCTTGCGCTTCCGTTAGGATCATTCTAAATCCGCGCCACCACACGATATTTAGCTATCGGTCACAGGTGAGGCCTCGTGGCGGAGTGGTGACGCAGAGGACTGCAAATCCTTGTACCCCGGTTCAATTCCGGGCGAGGCCTCCAAATTCTCCTCTATTTTGACGTCTTTGCTTTCCAGCGAGCGCCGGGTCGATGGCCCGGATGTGGCGAATTTGTCGATCGTATCCGTTTCAATTGTCTGTGAGCCGAGATCGCCTGCCGGCAGCGCCGACGGCCTGATCGTGGGCGCAAAAGCTATCGCATCTTCCCGCGATCCAGCAGCCCGCAGCAGAACAGGCCGACAAGCGCTACAATGATGAAGAAGTCGAACAGCGTGAAATACTCGAAAAAGGCAGACATCGTCCGCTCCTCCTCTGTTCCCCACTGATACAAGAATACCACGAGCCGCCTCGCTGATCCACGAGAGAGTTGCAGCGCCGCGCAGAGTCGTCCATTACTCAGGAGGATTCTTGCCGCCGCTGCTCGCGATGCCTTGAAAGCATACGGCGCGGAGATTAAGAGACGGGAGACAATGTCGCGTTCAACGGGCGAGAGGGTATGATGGATTGCGAAGCAGCACGAATTAAGATGGTCGACAACCAGATCCGCACGACGGACGTCACGTCCCATTCCGTGCTGACGGCCTTCCTGACGGTGCAGCGCGAGCTTTTCGTGCCGGAGAAATCCAGGGCTCTCGCCTATGTCGACAATGATATCGAGATCGCTCCGGCCTCCGACGGCAAGCCGGCCCGCTTTTTGATGGAGCCTTCGCCGCTGGCGAAGCTGTTGCAGCTCGCGGCGGTCACCAACGATGATTCCGTTCTCGACGTCGGCTGTGGTACGGGCTACGCCTCGGCCCTGCTGTCGATGCTTGCCGGTTCGGTGGTGGCGCTTGAATGCGACGAAACACTTGCCGCCGAGGCAAGGAAGAACCTTTCCGGCTACGCAAATGTTTCCGTCGTCACCGGGCCGCTAGAGCTCGGCCACGCCGCTGGCGCCCCCTACGATCTGATCTTCGTCAATGGTTCCGTCGAGGAAGTGCCGGCTGCCCTTGTCGAACAGCTCGCGGAAGGTGGCCGCCTTGTCACCGTCCAGGGCTACGGCAATGCCGCCCGCGCCGCGATCTTCGTGAAGGAGCAGGGTGCCGTTTCTGAAAACGTATTCTTCAACGCGTCCATCAAGCCGCTGCCGGGCTTTGCCAAGGCTCGCCAATTCGTTTTCTGAGCCGCATTCCGGGATTTTGTACAGCGGCGCCTCGGGCGCCCGTTTTGTTATCCGGCTGTCAAATGCCGCGTTTCAGGCCCGCCACAGACCGGCCAACAAAAGCTGTGCATGGACGCATTCATTTGATTCGAGATGATTTTTTTCATTCCTGGGGTATTCTAAGCTCTGGGTGATTCGGATGCCCGCTCACGCAATCCGATCGTTGTTTTGAGAATAACGGGGATAGATATGGCTCAGCCAAGTGTAGTGCGTGAACCGTCCATGGAAGAGATTCTGGCGTCGATCCGTCAGATCATCGAGAGCAACGAGCCGGGCGCGGGCAGGGGGATTTCGCCATCGCTGCCGCCCGTTTACGCTGCCGATGATGACGAGAGCGACTCCAATATCCGCCTGACGGTCGACGAGACCTACGCAGGCGTCGAGTTCCCTGAGCCGATGACTCCGTCCGATCCGCGCTTCGTCGCGGCAAATTCCGCAGGAATCCCCGAAGTGGAAACGCCGGCGCGCGCCATGTCGCTTGCCGATGTCGCTGCCCGCGTTCGTGCCGCCTCCGAGCGCGGCGCCCCGCCGCCGCAGCGCGAAGCTCCGCCGCTCTTCCGCGGGGCGGAGGCGCCCTTGCGCCCGGAGGAGATCCGCCGTCCAGCTGAAGCCGTTTCGGCGCCTGTCGTAGCGCCGCCCCCCGCCGCAATGCCGGCACCGGCCGTTCCCGAGGCCAACCCCGCCGAACTTCCGCGGACGCTCGCTGCCGAGCCTGCGCCGCAGCCTGTCGTCGAGCCGGCAGCCGAACCGGCAGTAAACCTCAAGCAGCCAGCTGCCGTCGAAGAGTCCCAGGGCCTGATTTCGCAAAGCGCGGGCCTGCAGATCGCCCGCTCGTTCGAGGAGCTTGCGCTCGCCATCGACGGCGCCGAGCGGCGGTCGCTGGACGAGATCGCCGAGGACATGCTGCGGCCGATGCTGCGCGAGTGGCTGGACGACAATCTCCCGACACTTGTCGAAAGACTGGTGCGCGAAGAGATCGAACGCGTGGCTCGCGGCCCGCGCCGCTAACCGGATTCGACTTTTCGCTGCAAGCCGCTCCGGTTTCCGGGGCGGCTTTTTTATTGACTTGACGCCAGCCATCCTATTTACAAACCCTCATCCTAAAACCCCGAAGTTTGGTCATAAAATGCTCGACAAGACCTATGATTCCGCCGCAGTCGAACCGAAAATCGCTGCGAAATGGGATGAAGCCGATGCGTTCCGCGCGGGTGCCAACAAGAAGCCCGGCGCCGAGACCTTCACGATCGTCATTCCGCCGCCGAATGTGACCGGCTCCCTGCACATGGGTCATGCTTTGAACAACACGCTGCAGGACATCATGATCCGCTTCGAGCGCATGCGCGGCAAGGACGTTCTCTGGCAGCCGGGTATGGATCACGCGGGCATTGCCACACAGATGGTCGTCGAGCGCAAGCTAGCGGAACAGAAGCTTCCCGGCCGCCGCGACTTGGGCCGTGACGCGTTCATCGAGAAAGTCTGGGAGTGGAAGGCTGAATCGGGCGGCCTGATCTTCAATCAGCTGAAGCGTCTCGGCGCCTCCTGCGACTGGTCGCGTGAACGGTTTACGATGGACGAGGGCCTTTCGAGAGCTGTTCTCGAAGTGTTTGTAACGCTTTATAAGCAGGGGCTCATCTACAAGGATAAGCGCCTCGTCAACTGGGACCCGAAGCTGCTGACGGCGATTTCCGATATGGAAGTCGAGCAGATCGAGGTCAAGGGCAACCTCTGGCACCTGCGCTATCCGCTGGAGGAAGGCGTCACCTATCAATACCCGATCGCCTTCGACGAAGACGGCAAGCCCACCGAATTCGAAACCCGCGACTATCTTGTCGTCGCGACGACGCGCCCCGAAACCATGCTCGGTGACACCGGCGTTGCCGTCAATCCGGAAGACGAACGCTACAAATCGATCATCGGCAAACACGTCATTCTGCCGATCGTCGGCCGCAAGATCCCGATCGTCGCGGACAGCTATGCCGATCCGACGGCTGGCACCGGCGCCGTCAAGATCACGCCCGCCCACGACTTCAACGATTTCGACGTCGCCAAGCGGACGGGCCTGCGCGCCGTCAACGTCCTGAACGTCGATGCGTCGGTGACCATCAAGGACAACGAGGACTTCCTGGAAGGGCTGGATCATCCGGCGGCGCTCCATGGCGCCTGGGATGAGCTGGAAGGCAAGGACCGCTTCGAGGCGCGCAAGATCATCGTCCGCATCTTCGAAGAGGCCGGCCTGCTCGACAAGATCGAGCCGCACACGCATGCGGTCCCGCATGGCGACCGCGGCGGCGTGCCGATCGAGCCGCGTTTGACAGAGCAATGGTGGGTCGACAACAAGACGCTTGCCAAGCCCGCCATCGCGTCGGTCCGAGAGGGGCGCACCAAGTTCGTGCCGAAGAACTGGGAAAACACCTACTTCCAGTGGATGGAGAACATCCAGCCGTGGTGCATTTCGCGCCAGCTCTGGTGGGGACACCAGATCCCTGCCTGGTATGGGCCGGACGGCCAGGTCTTCGTCGAAAAGACGGAGGAGGAAGCGCTTGATGCTGCAATCCAGCATTATCTTGCGCATGAAGGGCCTTGGAAGGCATGGGTCGAGGAGAAGTTGGAAAACTTCAAGCCGGGCGAGATCCTGACGCGCGACGAAGACGTTCTTGATACCTGGTTCTCATCGGCGCTCTGGCCGTTCTCGACGCTGGGCTGGCCGGACAAGACGCCGGAACTCGCCCGCTACTATCCGACCAACGTCCTCGTCACCGGCTTCGACATCATTCCGTTCTGGGTCGTTCGCATGATGCAGATGGGACTGCACTTCATGAAGGACGAGGACGGTAATCCGGTGGAGCCCTTCCACACCGTCTACATCCACGCGCTCGTCCGCGACAAGCACGGCCAGAAGATGTCGAAGTCGAAGGGCAACGTCATCGATCCGCTCGAACTGATCGACGAGTACGGCGCCGACGCGTTGCGCTTTACGCTGGCGATCATGGCGGCGCAGGGACGCGACGTGAAGCTCGATCCGGCCCGCATCGCCGGTTACCGCAACTTCGGCACCAAGCTCTGGAACGCCACCCGCTTTGCCGAAATGAACGGCGCCAGGAGCGATCCGCACTTCGTACCGGAAGCGACGGGTCTGACGATCAACCGTTGGATTCTGACGGAACTTGCCCGTGCGGAACGTGACGTAACGGAAGCCATTGAATCCTACCGTTTTAACGATGCCGCGGCGGCGCTGTATCGCTTTGTCTGGAACCAGGTCTGTGACTGGTACCTGGAGCTGCTGAAGCCGGTCTTCAGCGGCGAGGACGAAGGTGCCAAGAAGGAGGCTCAGGCCTGCAGCGCCTATGTTCTCGAAGAGATCTATAAGCTGCTGCACCCCTTCATGCCGTTCATGACCGAGGAGCTCTGGGCGCACACGGCGGGTGAGGGCGTCAAGCGCAATACATTGGTCTGCCATGCCGAATGGCCGGCGCCGTCCTATGCCGACAACGCCGCTGCCGACGAGATCAACTGGCTGATCGACCTCGTTTCCGGCATTCGATCGGTTCGCGCCGAGATGAACGTTCCGCCCTCTGCAGTTGCTCCGCTGGTCGTTGTCGGCGCCAACAACCTGACGCGCGAACGGCTGATTCGACACGATGCTGCAATCAAGCGTCTCGCGCGCGTGGATGGAATCTCGCTCGCTGACGAGGCGCCGAAAGGTGCGGCTCAGATTGTCATCGCCGAAGCGACCATCTGCTTGCCGCTCGGCAGCCTGATCGATCTTGCTGCGGAAAAGGCCCGTCTGGAGAAGGCGATTACAAAGACCGAAGGGGAGATCGCGCGCATCAACGGCAAGCTCTCCAACGAGAAGTTCGTTGCCAATGCCAACCCCGAGGTGGTGGAAGCAGAGCGCGAGCGGCTGGCGGAATTCCAGAGCCAGATCGCAAGTCTCAAGGTAGCACTCTCGCGCGTCATTGAAGCGTAAGCAATTCGCCTAGCGGGGATTGTCTTAAGGCGCTCGGGCCAGCCGGGCGCCTTTTGCGTTGGAGTGATTCGGTCGTCTCGGCTGAACACACCAACTCCGGAGGCATCCAGCCTCTCGAATCCTTCAATGCGCCGCTTTCCCGAGGCGAAAAACGCGACTGTTGTGCGATAGATACAGTTTGCGCGGTCGAGGGTACGATGATCCAAAAATAACCCTAAATGGTTAGGGGTATTAGGATAAAATTGTCCAATCCGGAAACATTGACGTGCTCGTCAATTTCTTACGTCAGCTTAACAGCTCTCACGCATTGTGGCGGCAAGAAGGCACCAGTTGCCAATTGTGACAATCGCTTTAACAGTGCCTCCATCATTAGCATGTTCGAGTGGGGGAGACACATTGGTATCTCGCATGTTTTCCAAAGGGGTAGCGTCGCTCGCCATCCTGTCTACCCTGGCTTCGCCGTCCTTTGCGGGCGGCTTGGAGCGGGGTGGCTATAATATTGATCAGCTGTTTGATACCAGCCCGTTTTCCTTTCAGTCCGGCGTGACCTATGTCATGCCGCAGCGGAAGCTGAAGAATGTGCAGGACAATCCGTCTCTGTCGAGCGGGGGGGACCTGACCGGGCGTTCTCATTCTGCGGACGCTGTCGAAGATTACGCGGTTCCGTACATTGGCTTGAAAGCAGGCTACGAAGACATCGACTGCTTGCTCGACTATTCGGAGCCATTTGGTGCGCATACCAACCCGGGCATAAACTGGGCCGGAGCCAACAACGATATTGAGACGAAGATTACGACTCATAATTATGGAGCAACATGCTCCTATAAATTTGATGTCGGTCCCGGCCAACTGCGGCTCATCGGCGGTACGTTCTATCAGGAGGTCGAGGGCTTCAAGGAGAGGCTCGTGTATTCGCTTCCTGCCGCCCCGCCGGGCTTCTCGACGGTCGGAACCGGTCGTCTCGATCTCGAAGATCAGGCATGGGGTTGGCGCGCTGGCGTTGCTTACGAGATTCCGGAGTATGCTCTGCGCGCTAGCTTGGTCTACAACAGCCGCGTTGAATACGACAACTTGACAGGGACGGTGGACCTGACCGACGCGCCGCTGACGCCGGGATACGGTGGAAAGGTAACAAACGTCTCCGGCTCGGCGGAGGCGCCAGACTCGCTTGAGTTGAAGCTTCAAAGCGGCATCGCCCCCGATTGGCTCGCATTTGGTTCGGTCAAGTGGACGAATTGGAGCCTGTTGCAGTCGATCCCCCTTTGCCCGACATCCGGCGTGTGCCCTTCTGGCGGCTTGGCCTCCCTCGACCTCGGCTACCGCGACGGTTGGACGATCACCGGTGGCGTTGGTCACAAGTTCAATGACAAGTGGGCGGGCGCGGTGAGCTTGACCTGGGATCGTGGCACGAGCGACGGCTACGGCAGCCAGACCGATAGCTGGACCCTCGGTGTCGGGGCCTCGTTTACCCCGACCGAAAATATCGAATGGCGCGTCGCTGGCGCTATCGGCGTTCTGACGAGCGGGGAGTCCGGCACCATCACTAAAGATGGCGTGACCTATGGCAATGATGTCACCTACAGTTTTGGGAATGATCTGGTGACGGCACTTTCGACCAGTATCAAAGTCAAATTCTGACGCTGCACCAATAACCAGAAGGCCCGGCACATCGCCGGGCTTTTCGTTTGCTGCACTGTATTTAATCATCACTTAATCATGCGTAAGTTCCTCCCATTTTGTGACGATTCCGCAACAGATTTTTACGACAGTTCACATATGGTGGCCGCCGGGCGAAATTGTCCATTTCCCGCCACAAACAGGGCGCAGCGATATTCACGGGCGAGGAAATGGCAGGCGTAAGGTGCGTTTTTAGAAGTACGATGGGTGGGATTTTTTCCGGTACGGGCAAAGTGAACGAGAGCTTCGGCGGTGCGGCTTCTTCAGTCGCCATCGAGCTTGCTCCTCAATACTTTTCCCGTCGAAACCATCATTCGAATACCGCCTCATGGAACTGTCCTTTCTTCCCGCCGACGGCCGCCTCTGCAGGGGGTGACCGGCAGCGCGACCGAGCCGCTACCGGTTTGGTCACATTTTACGAGTACGAATATTCAAGGGGCGGAAAGGCGTTTGTTCGCTCCGCAGGAATGACGCCGCAGGCATTGCAGGCGGGCCGAGCCGGAAAGCGGGTGGCCGATCGCGATGCGCAGGAAATTCAGGCTCCGAAGAACGGGCCAAAGGCTGGATGCGACGCGGGCAAAGGGGCCGTTGAGCCCGCCGCGGGATCGCTCGCCTGGAGGAATACGCCGGGAAGCCGGGCAGCAGCGTATTTGCTGCCGTGGCGGTCTGCGATGGAAGCGAGAGAAGCCGAGTGAAATGCTGACATCCGAGTTCAGACTATTCAGGTTGACGCTTATAGGGCTGTCTATCGCACTTTCGGCGGCGGTATGCTCCCCGGCATGCGCATTCGACATCAATGCAGGCGTCACCAAGGAGTCCGGGCCTTTCGATCTCTTCAAGTTCGGGTTCAAGGCCTATAAGAGCGGTCAGAAGGAAGAGGCCGTCGAAGCCTACAAGTACGCAGCCGAAAAGGGCCATACGGGCTCTCGCTGGGCGCTCGCCAATATGTACGCGGATGGCGATGGCGTCGCTCAGGACGATTTCGAAGCCTTCAAGATCTACAGCGAAATTGCCCAGCAGGGCGTGGAGCCCGGTTCGGAAGATACCGGCTTCTTCATCAACGCGTTGTTGTCGCTCGCCAACTATTACAAGCACGGCATTCCGGGCAGCCCGGTGAAGATCGATCTCAATCAGGCCCGCCAGCTCTATTTCCAGGTGGCATCGACCTTTGGCATTCCCGAAGCGCAGTTCCAGCTCGCACAGATGATGCTATCGGGCGACGGCGGAAATCGCGCGCCGCAGCAGGCGAAGAAGTGGCTGAACCAGGCCCGCAAGAGCGGGCATCCCGGCGCAATGTCGGTCTTCGGCAACATCCTTTTCCAGGAGGGCCAGTCGGCGCGTGGTCTGGCTCTGATGACGGCGGCGCTCGATCGCTGCAAGCCTAAGGATTGCAGTTGGATGGAGTCGCTTCAGGAGCAGGCCTTCTCCGTTGCCACCGAAAGCGATCGCCGCGCGGCCGTCTCGCTCTCTCACAACATCGCAACCGGCGGCGACTGAACTGAAGTTTTACGCCGTGAAGTCGAAATGGGCGACGACGGGGACGTGGTCGGAGGGTTTTTCCCAGGCGCGCACATGCTTTTCGATTGCTGCCGACGTCATGCGATCGGCGGCCTCCGGCGAAAGCATCAGGTGATCGATCCGGATGCCGTTGTTCTTCTGCCAGGCGCCGGCCTGGTAGTCCCAGAAGGAATAGAGCTGGACGGCGTCGGTCGCAGCGCGAACCGCATCGGTGAGCCCGAGATTTTCCAGCCGGCGGAAAGCCTCGCGGGTCTGCGGCAAGAACAGGGCGTCATTTTCCAAAACCTTCGGATCGAAGCAGTCGTGCGGCTCGGGGATGACGTTGTAGTCGCCCGCAAGGATGAAGATCTCCTCATAGGCGAGGCGCTGGATCGCGAATTGCTGCAGGCGCTCCATCCAGGCGAGCTTGTAGGGATATTTTTCCGTGTCGACGGGATTGCCGTTCGGCAGGTAAAGGCAGCAGACGCGCAGCGCGCGGTTGCCGGGAATGGAAAATACGGCTTCCAGAAAACGGGCCTGCTCGTCGAGCGGATCGCCAGGCAGCCCGCGGCTCACTTCGTCCGGCTTGGTCTTCGATAGGATCGCAACACCGTTGAAACCTTTTTGACCGTGGGTTTCGACGTGATAGCCCATGCCGGCGAGCTCCAGCCGCGGGAAAGCCTCGTCGATTGTCTTGATCTCCTGCAGGCAGACGATGTCCGGATCGGAATCCTTGAGCCAGTGCATGAGGTTGTCGATGCGCGCCTTGACGCCGTTGATGTTCCAGGTCGCGATCTTCATAGGCTCTTCCTCTGCCGCTTCGTAGCCGATCTTCTACCGTGGCTTACCGTATGCGGACAAGACACTAAGCCGGCCGAGAAGGTTTCTTCGGCCGGTTCGATGTGGACAGACAGGGAGCTTAGATCGAGAAGCTGGTGCCGCAGCCGCAACTCGCAACCGCATTGGGGTTTTTGATCTGGAAGGACTGGCCGAGGAGGTTGTCGACGAAGTCGATCTCGGAGCCGGCCATGTAAACCAGCGACAGGCTGTCGATCAGGACCTTGGCGTTGTCCTTTTCCACGACGACGTCATCGTCGTGCACGCTGTCGGCGAGATCGAATTTGTAGGAAAAGCCCGAGCAGCCGCCGCCTTCGACGGAAACGCGCAGGGCGTTTTTGCCGGCCTCGGCGCCGACGATCGCCGCGATTCGTTTTGCCGCCGCGTCGGAAAGGGTTACACTTACGTCCGTCATGTTTCCTCCTGCCGGGGTCAAGATCCGGAGAGAATTGATACTGGCCGATGAACCTTCAAACGGCTGATATCAAAAGAATTCATCACATGCGTTGCCGAAATGCATTTTCGGCAAGGCGGCTAAGAAAGCGCTTCTTTGCCGTTTATACCGGCTATAGGTATGAAGAGCGCAAAGCGGCGTCAATGGCCTTGGCGCTGCGCGATGTTGAATGACGGTGAAAAATGACGATCGACAGGCATGTACTGGGTTTCGGAAATGGCGAAAGGGCAATCTACGCCTCTGACGCCTGGAAGTCGCGTGGAAGGCTTTACTCCGAGAGCTCCAGCCCGACGCGATCGGAATTTCAGCGCGACCGCGATCGCATCGTGCATACGACGGCCTTCCGTCGTCTGAAGCACAAGACGCAGGTCTTCATCGCGCAGGATGGAGATCATTACCGCACGCGCCTCACGCATACGATCGAAGTCGCCCAGATCGCCCGTGCGCTGGCGCGTGCCTTGAGACTCGACGAGGATCTTGCAGAGGGCGTGGCGCTCGTCCACGATTTCGGCCACACGCCTTTCGGCCACACCGGCGAAGACGCGCTGCACGAGGTGCTTCTGCCCTATGGCGGATTCGACCACAACGCCCAGTCGCTCCGGATCGTCACCAAGCTCGAGCGGCGCTATGCCGAATTCGACGGCATCAACCTGACCTGGGAAAGCCTCGAAGGCCTGGTGAAGCACAACGGGCCGTTGCTGACCAAGGACGGGCAGGGCACGCGTGGGCCGGTGCCGCAGCCGATCCTCGACTACTGCGAAATCCATGATCTCGAACTCGCCACCTTCGCCAGTCTCGAAGCGCAGGTGGCGGCGATCGCAGATGACATCGCCTACAATACGCATGACATCGATGATGGTCTTCGCGCGGGCTACCTCACGTTCGACATGCTGGAGGAAATCCCGTTCCTAGCCGGATTGATGGCCGAGGTCCGCGACCGTTATCCCAATCTTGAGGAAAGCCGCTTTACGAATGAAATCATGCGCCGGCAGATCACGCGAATGGTCGAGGATGTCATCGCCGTGGCGCAAGAACGCCTGGCACGGTTGAAGCCGCGCAGCGTCGACGACATACGCGCGGCGAACGGAGCGATCGCAACCTTTTCCAAGGAGATGTCGGAAACGGACAAGCAGATCAAGCAGATGCTCTTCAAGCGTATCTACCGTCACCCGGAAATCATGCGGATTCGCGCAGGTGCTGCCCAGATAGTCACCGATCTCTTCGCCGCCTACGTGGCTAACCCGAAGGAGATGCAGAGCCATTACTGGGTCGACCACATCTCAGGCCTCGCCGATGCACCGAAAGCCCGTCACGTTGGCGATTATCTCGCCGGCATGACGGACACCTATGCAATCAGCGCCCACAGGCGTTTGTTTGACCACACCCCGGATTTGCGATAGGCAGCGGGCGCCCGCAGCAAGCCTGCGGCAGAGCCTATGCATGGAAGAGTGCGATGAACCTTTTTACCGATTTCGAAGCCAGGATTAAGAATGCCCTTGAACAGATTGATCTTATCAAGGAAAAGCGATCTGAGCTCGATTTTGGCCGCATCGCCGTTGAGCCGCCGCGCGATTCAAGCCACGGCGATGTTGCGACCAATGCCGCTATGGTCCTTGCAAAACCGCTCGGCACCAACCCGCGGGCGCTCGCCGAAATCATCATCGCCAAATTGAAGGAAGATGCCGACGTCGCCGAGGTGTCCGTCGCCGGTCCCGGCTTCATCAACATCAGGCTTTCGGTCGCTTATTGGCAGCGCCTGCTCGCATCGATAATTGAGGCAGGAGCCGATTTCGGACGCTCCGCACTCGGCGCTGGCAAGAAGATCAATGTCGAATACGTCTCCGCAAATCCGACCGGTCCGATGCATGTCGGCCACTGCCGCGGCGCCGTTGTCGGCGACGCGCTTGCCAATCTCCTGGCCTTTGCCGGTTTTGCTGTCGAGAAGGAATATTACATCAACGACGCCGGATCGCAGATCGATGTGCTGGCGCGCTCGGTCTTCCTGCGCTACCGCGAGGCTCTTGGCGAGGACATCGGCGAGATTCCGCCTGGCCTCTATCCGGGCGACTACCTGATCACGGTCGGCCAGTCACTGGCAAGTGACTATGGCGTGCGGCTACACAACATGCCCGAAGACCAGTGGATGACAATCGTCAAGGATCGGGCGATCGATGCGATGATGGCGATGATCCGCGAGGATCTCGCGGCACTCAACGTGCATCACGACGTCTTCTTTTCGGAGCGGACGCTTCACGACGCCGGTTCCGCGGCAATCCGCACCGCGATCAACGACCTCACCTTCAAGGGTTACGTCTACAAAGGCGCGCTCCCGCCGCCGAAAGGCCAGTTGCCGGAAGACTGGGAAGATCGCGAACAGACGCTCTTCCGCTCGACGGAAGTCGGCGACGACATGGACCGTCCGCTCATCAAGTCCGACGGCTCATACACTTATTTCGCCGCGGACGTGGCCTATTTCAAGAACAAGTTCGACCGCGGCTTCGACGAGATGATCTATGTGCTCGGCGCCGACCACGGCGGCTACGTGAAGCGCCTGGAGGCGGTCGCCCGCGCCATTTCGGAAGGCAAGTCGACGCTCACCGTACTGCTTTGCCAGCTCGTAAAGCTTTATCGCAACGGCGAGCCGGTGAAGATGTCGAAGCGCTCCGGCGACTTCGTGACCCTGCGCGACGTCGTTGAAGAAGTCGGCCGCGATTCGGTTCGCTTCATGATGCTTTACCGCAAGAATTCCGAGCCGCTTGACTTCGATTTTGCCAAAGTAACGGAGCAATCCAAAGATAATCCGGTCTTTTACGTGCAGTATGCGCACGCCCGCTGCATGTCGGTTTTCCGGCAGGCGAAAGAGGCGTTTCCGGGCCTCGATGTGTCGCCCGCGGAACTTGCGCAAGCAGTCTCCGGAATCTCGGATCCCACGGAATTGCAGCTTGTTGCGAAGGCTGCGGAGTTCCCGCGGGTTGTGGAAGCCGCGGCCCAATCCCACGAGCCGCACCGCATCGCGTTTTACCTTTATGATCTGGCCAGTTTCTTCCACGCCCACTGGAACAAAGGCAAAGATCAAACGGAATTACGATTTGTTAACGATAAGGACCGAGAATCGAGTATTGCCAGACTTGGGCTGGTGTATGCTGTCGCTGCGGTTTTGAAGGCTGGACTTGCCATTACAGGCACTGCCGCGCCGGATGAGATGCGATAACGTCACCATTTCCCCACAATGCGCTGGCATTTGACCGCGTTGGTTTACGAGTGGGATGGGTATGGCTGACAAACAACTGGCGTATGATGCGCGAAAGAAGACGGATCATTTCGATGAGGATGATCCGCTTGCCGAGCTTGCGCGAATCGTCGGCTTTGAGCCGCGTGTAGCCGCAAATACGATTCCGGACGTGCCCCGGCAGGAGCCGGCGTTCAATCTCGAGGACGAGCTGCTTCGCGAATTCGAGCGTTTCGATGCGCCCCGTCCGCTCGCCGCTCTCGATCGCCCGGCTGAGCCCGCCGTCGAGGAGTATGACTATCCCGCCGCTGACGCCGTCGTCGAGCCGGAACCTGTCGAGCCGTCGCCCGCGACCTCGCCGGTTTCGGAGGAGGCTGCCCTCCTTTCTGCTGCCGATTGGGCGGCTCCCGCGCGTCCCGAACCCGTTTCCGGTGGTGCCCGCGATCTGATCGAGGAGCTTGAGCTTTCGATCGGTGGTACTGCCGTTCAAAATCCACAGCCTTCCGCCAAGGCGCCGCAATGGGCCGCTGCCAGCATCAGGCTGCCTCTCGCAAACTTCCACGCGGTTCGCCGCGAGGCGCCAGTTGAAGCGCATTCGGTGGAAGCCTTTGCAGCTCCCGAGCCGGAGCCCGCAGCTGCCGCTGCCCCGCTGCAACCGGAGCCCGTTGCCCAGCCCGAACTCGTCGCGGAGCCAGTTGCCTTTGATCCCGCCGAGGAATTCGCAGCTGCGGCCACTCAGGGCTTTCCAGCCGAACTCGATCGCCACGAGGAAGTGGCGGCGCACGAGGCACCCGTGGAGCCGCCCGTTGTCGAAGAAGCGCCCATTGAGGTCGAGCCTTTCGATCTCGTTGCTGCGGCCACGGAAGGAGCCGTGCAAGCGGACGCCGCACTGACGGAAGCTCTTCCCGAGGAAGAGTCCATCGCCTTCGATCTCGATGACCTGCTGGCGGATGTATCGCGTTACCCTGTGCCTCAGCGCAGCTCCATGGAGCCTGCGGCCGAACCCGCCGAGGCGTTCGAGCGGTGGGAGCCTCTGGTCGCCGCACCTGCCGCTGTTGCAACTCCCGCTCCCGCTGCCGAATTCAAAGCAGCCGCCGAGCCCGTGGCATCGCAGGCGGACGACAGCGAAGATCCGTTTGCCGGCCATGACTTCGAACTCGATCTTGAGGGCATCGAACTCGAACTCGCCGATTTCGATTTCGCCGAGTCGGCAAAGCAGCAGGCGCCGGAGCCGGCGCCCGCTCCAGTTGCCGTTGCGGCGCCTTCGTTCGCCGCTGCGGCGCGGCCCGCCCCCCAGGCGGCCGCTGCTCCGGTTTACGAAGCGCCGGCTCCTGCCGCCGTGAGAAGCTTGCCCGTTGTGGAAGACACGGACGAAGAGCTGCCCTTCGATGCGGCGATGATCGCCGAGGCTGACCTGCATCCCGAGGCGGTCGAAGACATGCATGTGCCGACGCTGCCCCCGGTGGAGCAGCCTGCGCCGGTTGCTGCGGCAAATGATTTCGATTTCGATGTCGATGTGGAGATTGCAAGCCTGTTCGAAACGCCGGCCCCGGTGGCGCCGACGCCGGCCGCACCGGCTTGGGCGCCTCCCGCAGCTGCTTGGACGACTTCCGCTGCCGCGGCGGTCGTCGCAGCGGCTCCTGTTGCTCCGGTGGCTTCGGCCAGGCCGCAGCCGGCAGGTGGCCCGGACGAATTTGAGCGTGCGCTCGAGGAGGATTTCCGTCGCAGCGTTCGCGAGCCCATCCGCCGCACAGAAGCGCCGGCCGAGGTCCGTATCCAATCGGCGACCGAAGCCGAGGACATGAGCCGCGCCCGTAGCATGAAGCGGCTGCTTGCCGTCGCAGCGCTCGTCGTCATCTTCGCGGGTGGCGCCTACGGCGTCTATTCCATGGTCACGGACGGCGGCCTCGGCATTGCTGGCGGAGAACCGCCGGTCATTATGGCTGACAAGGATCCCGTCAAGGTCGTGCCGGAAAATCCGGGTGGCAAGACTGTGCCGAACCAGGACAAGGCGGTCTACGATCGCGTTGCGGGCGCGACCGAGGCACCAAAGCAGAAAGCGCTGGTTTCGTCAGACGAAGAGCCGGTCGATGTCGTTCAGCGCACGCTGGCGCCCGACGCTCTGCCGGAAGATAACGACAGCGTCATCGACGATGCTGCGGTGAGCACCCCGGTCGAGGATACGCAGGATCCGCGCCTGCTGCCGAGCGAAACCGCGGCGGACAATACAGCTGCGACGGACGGCGCGGAAAATGGTGATCGGCCGCTGGCCATTGCCCCGCGCAAGGTTCGCACGATGATCGTCAAGCCGGACGGAACGCTCGTGGCTCGCGACGAGCCTGCCGAACCGGTCGAGCAGCCCGTCGCTCAGGCCCCTGCGCCTGCGGCCGCAGCTGGCGGCTCGGCGGCAAGCTTCCCGGCGAGCAACGAGGTTGCCTCTGCCGACATCCGTGCGACCCCGGTCCAGACGACCCCGGTTGCTCCTCTGCCTCCCGAACAGCAGGCTTCTCAGTCTGGTTTGCAGAAGGCTGCCGCCCCGGATGCGGCGAGTTTCGAGGATCAGCCGGCCAGCCCGGCTCAGTCGGCGCCTTTGGCTGAGAAGCCGGCCGATACGGCGCCGATTCCCTCCGCCCGTCCGACCGAGCAGCCGGTGAACGTTGTCGGCACCGTTACCGAGAGAGGCAACGTGCGCCCGGCCGAGCAGCAGCCGAAGCCCGCCGAGGTCGCATCGGCCGAGCCTGCCGCCGCCCAGCCGCAGCAGGCCGCCCCGAGCGGTGGTTACGCCATGCAGATCGCCTCGCTGCCGTCCGAGGCCGAGGCAAACAAGACCTTTGCGAGCCTGTCGAAGAAATTTTCGAGCGTCCTTGCTGGCCGCAGCTTCGAAGTTCGCAAGGCCGACATAGCTGGCAAGGGGACGTTCTACCGCCTCCGTATCCCGGCCGGCTCCAAGGACGAAGCGGCAGCTCTTTGCGGACAGTACCGTGCCGCCGGTGGAAGTTGTCTGATTTCCAAATAAGCGGTCGACTTTTCGATAAAAAAGCGGCGGGTAACTCCCGCCGTTTTTTATTGCCGGCTTTCCTGTGAATGGCGCTTGACCTTACTCGCCTTTTCGGTGCCAGCATCTATGATTCGCATATGACCGAATCAAAAGCGATGATCCTGGGCTGTAGCGGCCTGTCCCTGACCTCCGAAGAGAAGACCTTTTACAGGGCTGAGCGCCCCTGGGGCTTCATCCTCTTCGGGCGCAACATCTCCGAACCGCAGCAGATTGCCGACCTGGTCGCGGAAATGCGTGAGAGCGTCGGCTGGCATGCACCCGTTCTGATCGATCAGGAGGGCGGACGCGTGCAGCGCATCCGCCCGCCGATCCTGCATCATTATCCCTCTGGCGAAGCGCTCGGAGATATCTACCGCCGGGATCGGGAGCAGGGGCTTCGCGCCGCCTGGCTGATGTCGCGACTGCACGCTTTCGACCTTCTCAAGTTCGGCATCGACGTGGATTGCCTGCCTGTTCTCGACGTGCCAGTGGAGGGAAGCAGCAGCGTCATCGGCAACCGCGCCTACGGCGGCGATCCGAAAACCGTCGCCGATATGGGGCAGGCGGCTGCTGAGGGGCTGAAGGCCGGCGGCGTGCTGCCGGTCATGAAGCATATGCCGGGCCATGGCCGCGGCTTCGCCGATTCCCACCACGAACTGCCGGTCGTCGCCGCTTCGCGCAATGAGCTGGAAGCGCATGACTTCCCGCCGTTCATTGCCATGAAGGACGAGTTGATGGCGATGACCTGCCACGTCGTCTTTACGGCGATCGATCCCGACAATCCGGCAACCACCTCGCGCAAGGTGATCGACGGCGTGATCCGGGGGCGCATCGGCTTCAAGGGCCTGTTGCTTTCCGATGATACCTCCATGAATGCGTTGGCCGGAACAATCGGCGAGCGGGCGGCGAATATCATTGCAGGCGGATGTGATATCGTGCTGCATTGTAATGGCCATATGGACGAGATGCAGCAGGTCGTGGCAAACACGCCCATCTTGGTGGGCGCCTCGCTTGAACGGGCAGATGCCGTGCTGGCGGGCTTCCCCAAGGCCGATGCGGCGGACGAGGCGGCGATCCGCGCCGAATTCGACGGAATGTTTGCATCGGTCTGAGCGCGAAGAAGAGGAACTGGCTTGAACACGGTGAAGGGCACGGAGCAGACACCGACGGCGGCAACGCCGATGGATAAGCTCTGGGAGGATAACGGCGGCGAGCGCGCGAGCCATGAGCCCGCGCTGGTGATCGACGTTGCCGGTTTCGAAGGCCCGCTCGACCTTCTGCTCTATCTCGCCCGCAATCAGAAGGTCGACCTGTCGCGGATCTCGGTGCTGGCGCTTGCCGAACAGTATCTGCAGTTCGTCGAAACCGCCCGCCGCATCCGTATCGAGCTTGCCGCGGACTATCTCGTGATGGCGGCGTGGCTGGCCTATCTGAAGTCCCGCCTGCTGATCCCGCAGCAGGTCAAGGACGACGGCCCCTCCGGCGAGGAGATGGCCGCAACGCTGGCTTTCCGCCTGAAGCGCCTGGAAGCCATGCGCGAGGCAGCAAGCGGGCTCACGAACCGCAACCGTCTCGGCCGCGATGTCTTTTCCCGCGGAGCACCCGAGCATATTCCGGACCGGCAGCGATCCGCCTACGAGGCGAGCCTCTACGATCTTCTGACCGCCTACGCCTCGCTTCGCCAGCGCCAGGCGGTGACGCAGGTGACGATCGCGCGCCGCAATGTCTGGTCTCTGACCGATGCCCGCGATCTGCTGACACGCATGATCGGGGAGATTGCCGGCTGGACGGCCCTGGAGCATTACCTGCTGCGTTACATGGCATCGCCTGAAGAGCGCGTCACCGCAATCGCCAGTGCCTTTGCGGCCTCCCTTGAACTCGCGCGCGAGGGCAAGCTGGAGATCCGCCAGGAAGGCGCCTTCGAGCCGCTCTATATGCGCCGGGGACCGAAGCACGCGACCCTGCAGGTGGTCGAGCAGGAGAGGCCAGTTGATTGATTTGAGCGAAGATATGCGCAACGAGGTCGCGTCCCGTGAGGATTACCAGGCGGAGGTAGAGGCGGAGCGCATCGCCGAGGCTCTGGTCTTTGCTTCATCGCAGCCCGTTTCGGAGGGCTTCATCGCGGATCGCCTTCCGCGGCATTTCAACGTGCGCGCCATTATGCTCAGGCTCAAGGAGCAATATGCGTCGCGGGGCGTCAATCTCGTCCAGGTGGATGACGCCTGGGCCTTCCGCACCTCTGCCGATCTCTCTTTCATCATTCGCCGTGACGAAAACGAGGTGAAGAAGCTGTCGCGGGCCGCGCTCGAGGTTCTGGCGATCATTGCGTATCACCAGCCGGTGACTCGCGCGGAGATCGAAGATATCCGGGGCGTGCAGACCTCGCGCGGCACGTTGGATGTGCTGATGGAAGCAGGCTGGGTGCGTTTCCGCGGACGCCGCCGCACCCCCGGCCGGCCCGTGACGCTCGGCACCACGCGCGATTTCCTCGATCATTTCGGCCTCGAGGAAATTCGCGATCTGCCTGGACTCGAAGAGCTGAAGGGGGCGGGCCTGCTCTCCGGCCGTATCCCCGCAAACTTCAATGTTCCATCGCCGCTGATGAGCGACGAACTGGCCGAGGACGAAGATCCGATTACGCAGTTGGACCTTGAAGAACTGGGCCTTCTGACCCCTGGCGGCGCCTCTCAAGATTAATGTGATTCGGTCTTTGTTTTGACACCGAGGGCGAAAACAATGCCGATTGCCATAATTCGAGGCCCAGATGACTTGTCATCATGGGCGAACCCATGACATTAAGCGTCAATTTAGGGAGGTTCGATGTTGGAAACGGTGTTGGAAACTCTTACATCGAACGGATAACGCAATAGGAGTATGCGGAATGGGTTCCTTTAGCATGTGGCACTGGCTCATCGTCCTGGCGATCGTGCTGTTGTTGTTTGGCCGTGGCAAGATTCCGGAACTGATGGGCGACGTCGCCAAGGGCATCAAAAGCTTCAAGAAGGGCATGAACGACGACGACGCCCCGGAAACGGCAAAGACCGTCGATCACAAGGCCGACGAAACCAAGTAATAAGCCTGGGAACGGGTGGTTGCCCCACTTCCCCGTCAGGAGCCTTGAATGTTCGATATTGGCTGGACCGAGTTGCTTGTCATCGCGGTCGTTTTGATCGTGGTTGTCGGTCCTAAGGATTTGCCGCCTATGCTCCGCGCATTCGGCAAGATGACGCAGCGTGCCCGCAAGGTGGCAGGCGAGTTTCGCGCCCAGTTCGACGAGGCGCTGCGGGAAGCGGAGCTTGACGACGTGCGTAAGACGATCAGCGACGCGCAGCGGCTCAACCCGGTCAACAGCCTGCGCGAAGCGATGAACCCACTTCGCGAGATGGGTAACGAGATCAAGGCCGACCTGCAGAACGCGACAAGGGTCGACAAGCCCGCGGAGGAGAACAAGACGGAAGTGCCGGTGGCGGCGCCAGCGCCATCGCTCAGCCTTCCGGAAACTCCGCCGATCGTGCCTGCACCCGAAGCGTCGGCCGCGCCTGTGCCGGCAGAACCGGTTGCTGCCGAGAAGCCGAAGGCCGTCCGCAAGCCGCGTGCGGCTGCCGCCGCTGAAAAGCCGGCACCCGCTGCTGTCGTTTCAGCAGCCGTCACAAAGCCGAAGCGCGCTGCGGCCGCAAAGCCGGCCTCGGTAGCCAAGACTGCTTCGGCAAAGAAGACAGCAGCCGCTCCGAAGAAGACGGCCACCAAGAAGAAGGACGAGGCATGAGCGGTGACATCCAAGACAAGCCGCAGCCATTGATCGAACACCTGATGGAGCTGCGCACGCGGCTGATCTGGTCGATCGGTGCGTTTTTCGTCGCCTTCATCGTCTGCTTCATCTTCGCCAAGCATCTCTTCAATGCTCTGGTTTACCCCTACAAATGGGCTGTCCAGTGGGCAGGTCTCGATGTCACGAAGGCGCAGCTGATCTACACGGCTCCGCAGGAGTTCTTCTTCACGCAGGTAAAGGTCGCGATGTTCGGCGGCCTTGTGATCGCCTTCCCGATCATTGCCGCGCAGATCTACAAGTTCGTCGCCCCCGGCCTCTACAAGAACGAGCGCGCAGCCTTCCTGCCGTTCCTCATCGCTTCGCCGGTCTTGTTCTTGATGGGCGGTGCGCTGGTCTACTTCTTCTTCACGCCGATGGTCATGTGGTTCTTCCTGACCATGCAGCAGGCGCCGGGGGAGGGTGATGTCGCAATCTCGCTGCTGCCGAAGGTCTCGGAGTATCTGAGCCTCATCATGACGCTCGTCTTTTCCTTCGGCCTCGTCTTCCAGCTTCCGGTCGTCACGACGCTGCTCGCCCGCGTCGGCTTGCTCACCTCGCAATGGCTCGCCGAAAAGCGCAAGTTCGCGATCGTGCTCGCCTTCATCGTCGCCGCGGTACTGACGCCGCCCGATCCGATGTCCCAGATCGGCCTTGCACTGCCGACGATCCTTCTCTACGAGATTTCCATCTACGCGGCGCGACTCGTGGAGCGCCAACGTGCGGCGCGGGCGGTCGAAGAGGCGAATGGGTCCGCAGATGTTGCCAAGACGGACAGCGTCTGAACGGTTCTCCGGAATTCCCTCCTGAACGCATGTAGAATATCCGGTCGAGGCCCGGTCAGGCTTTGGCCGGATCATGTCTTTTGTAACGACCCCGGAACGACAATGCTCGATATCAAATGGATCCGTGAGAATCCCGAAGCGCTCGATGCGGCCCTTGCCAAGCGCGGTGCCGAGCCCTTGTCCGAAAGCCTGGTTGCGCTTGATGAAAGGCGCCGCTCGGCCATCCAGAAGGCCCAGGACATGCTGTCCCGCCGCAATGCCGCGTCCAAGGAGATCGGCGCAGCGATGGCCCAGAAGAACAGCGAGCTTGCCGAAAAGCTGAAGGCCGAAGTGGCCGAGATGAAGGTCTCGCTGCCGGCGGCCGAAGAGGAAGAGCGCCAGCTGACGGCCGAGCTCAACGATGCACTGTCGCGCATTCCGAACGTGCCGCTCGATGACGTGCCGGTCGGCAAGGACGAGCACGACAATGTCCTGACGCGCACGATCGGTGACAAGCCGCGGTGGAATCATACGCCGAAGGAGCATTTCGAAATCGGCGAAGCGCTCGGCTACATGGATTTCGAGCGCGCCGCCAAGCTCTCCGGTTCGCGTTTCACGGTGCTCACCGGCCAGCTGGCCCGGCTGGAGCGCGCGCTTGGCCAGTTCATGATCGATCTTCACACCGGCGAGCACGGCTATACCGAAGTCAGCTCTCCGCTAATGGTGCGCAGCGAGACAATGTTCGGCACCGGTCAGCTTCCGAAGTTCGCGGAAGACTCTTTCAAAACGACTGATGGCCGCTGGTTGATTCCGACAGCGGAAGTAACCCTGACGAACCTTGTCGCCGGCGAAATCCTGGAGCAGGAAAAGCTGCCGCTTCGCTTCACGGCGCTGACCCCGTCCTTCCGCTCGGAGGCGGGCTCCGCTGGCCGGGACACGCGCGGCATGCTGCGCCAGCACCAGTTTTGGAAATGCGAGCTGGTGTCGATCACCGACGCCGAAAGCTCGATCGCCGAGCATGAGCGCATGACTGCCTGCGCCGAGGAAGTGCTGAAACGCCTCGGCCTGCATTTCCGCACGATGACGCTTTGCACCGGCGACATGGGCTTTGGCGCCCGCAAGACCTACGACATCGAGGTC
This sequence comes from Rhizobium sp. SVR5-9E, assembly GCF_056755095.1. Lineage (NCBI taxonomy): Bacteria > Pseudomonadati > Pseudomonadota > Alphaproteobacteria > Hyphomicrobiales > Rhizobiaceae > Rhizobium > Rhizobium sp. SVR5-9E. Next base: position 42,034 of record NZ_JBNDHS010000015.1, read on the forward strand.
TGGCTGCCGGGACAGAACACCTACCGCGAAATCTCGTCCTGCTCCGTCTGCGGCGATTTCCAGGCGCGGCGCATGAATGCGCGTTACCGCGGCAAGGACGACAAGGGCACGAAGTTCGTTCACACCCTGAACGGATCCGGTGTCGCCGTCGGCCGCTGCCTGATCGCGGTCCTCGAAAACTACCTGAACGAGGACGGCTCGGTTACTATACCGGACGCGCTGTTGCCCTATATGGGCGGTTTGACGAAGATCGAACGGGCGGCCTGAAGCGATGCGCATTCTGCTCACCAATGACGACGGCATTCATGCCGAAGGTCTCTCGGCACTTGAGCGGATTGCGCGCACTCTGTCTGACGACGTGTGGATCGTCGCGCCCGAAACGGACCAGAGCGGCTTGGCGCATTCGCTGAGCCTCTCCGAACCGCTTCGCCTGCGCCAGGTCTCGAAGAAACACTTCGCGCTGCGCGGCACGCCGACCGACTGCGTCATCATGGGCATCAAGCAGGTCATGGACATCAAGCCGGACCTCGTGCTGTCAGGCGTGAATTCCGGCTCGAACGTCGCCGACGACGTCACCTATTCCGGCACCATAGCCGGCGCCATCGAAGGCACGATGCAGGGCGTGCGCTCCTTTGCGCTGAGCCAGGCCTATGTCTATTCCGATGGCGCGCGCATCGTGCCGTGGGAAGTCGCCGAAGCGCATGCGCCGGCCCTTCTCGACAAGCTGATGCATGTCGAATTGCCGGAAGGCACCTTCTTCAATCTCAATTTCCCGAACTGCCGTCCGGAAGACGTGCAGGGCGTCGAAGTCACCGCCCAGGGCAAGCTCGCCTTCAACCTGCAGGTCGATGCACGCTCCGACGGCCGTGGCTTCCCATACTACTGGCTGAAGTTCGGCGAGCGCGCCGGCGACTTTTCCGACGGCACGGATATTCACGCGCTCAAGCATAACAAGATTTCGGTAACACCTTTGAAACTGGATCTGACCGATTATTCCGTAAGGGACCGCGTGGCGCGGGCGCTTTCTGGTACGGAGTAACGCTTTGACAGTACGGCAGGTCGAGAAGGAAGGTTTCGCAGCGCTCGTCTTGAGGCTGCGGTCCGAAGGCATTTCCGATATTAATCTTCTGACGGCCGTCGAGCAGACGCCGCGCGCGCTGTTTGTACCGCCGCAATTTGCCGACGATGCCTATTCCACCCGCACGATTCCGATCGAGTGCGGCTCGTTCCTGGAAGGCGTCGATCTCGCCATCCGCATCCTGCATCATCTCAAGGTAAAGCCCGGCCAGCGCGTGCTCGAAGTCGGCACCGGCAGCGGCTTCATGGCTGCCGTCATTGGCCGCATGGCCGAGCGCGTCCTGACGATTGATCGCTACAAGACCCTGACGACGAACGCGCAGCGCCGCATGGACCAGCTCGGTCTGCGCAGCATCATCGTGCGCCACGCCGATGGCAGCAACGGCCTGCAGGGCGAGGGGACGTTCGACCGCATCCTCGTGACGGCCGCCTTCAATTCCATGCCCCGCTTCTACGCGGACCAGTTGGTTTCGGGCGGTTCGATGATCGCGCCGCTGATGATCACCGAGGATCAATGCCGTATGGTCCGGCTGACCAAGACCGGCAGCCGGTTCGAACGCGAAGAGCTTTTCGAGGTCCCTTATCTGCCGATTGTCCCACGGCTCGCGTCCCAGCTCTGAAGCCTTCCACGCCGGCGTTTCCAAGGACGTCAGCAGCTGCGAGTTTTCACCCGCAAAACTATGGTTATCAATTCCTCAAAAATATCCGCTTGATTTGAGCGCCTTAACCGGGTGGTAACACTAACGCGCTTTAATATACCCACAAATGGTTGAGTAAATAGTGGGTCGTGTCATGCGTTACAGCGTTTCGCCGAGATTCGGAAAGTCGGCCGGTAATCTTATGTTTGTGGCCCTGCTGGCGAGCGCCGCGACCGGCTGCAGCTCAGATGTGACACGTTTCGGCGGCCTATTCGCCGGCTCTGGTCAGGATCAGATGACGACAGGGTCGGTACCGCGCCGGAGCATGAGCGGCCTGCAGAGCGACCCAGTCCCAACCGCTGATCTTCAACCCGGCATGACGCAGCCGTCTTACAATTCCAGCAATGTCGCTATGAACCAGCCCTATCCAGCGAGCACCGGAACGGTTCAGTCCAACGCCCGAATGGCTTCGGCCCCCGTCTCGGTCCAGCGCTCCGACCTTGCGCCGCCGACGGGAGCATCGCCATCGATGCCTTCTCGGGAAAAGCAGGTCGCTATGGCACAGCCGTTCCCGGCCGCTCCGTCGGTCACCGAAGCGCCGCGGCGCACTCAGCCGGCTCCGAAGCTTGCCGCGCCCGATCCGATCACAACAGGCACGACTCCGAAGGCCTCCGGCTGGTCTGCGTCCAATGCGCCCTCCGTCATGGTTCGCCCGGGAGAAAATCTCGCGTCGCTTGCAAGACGTTACGGCGTTCCCGAAAAGGAAATTCTCCGCGCCAACAACATGAAGTCGGCCGCGGCCATCAAGCCGGGCGAAACGATCCTCATTCCGACCTTCAATGGCGGCAGCAACGCCGCCAAGGCTTCCGCGCAGGTGGCTGATTTCTCCAAGGGCGGCAAGCTTCCGCAGCCTTCGAAGGTGCCCGAACAGAACGTTGCGGTGTTGCCGGGCACAGGCTCTGCGCGCGACAAGTCGCAGACCGGAGCGGATCCCGCGACCGGAAAGGTCGCTTCCGGTGCCGGCAAGGGGCCGAATGCCGGTGGCGGTACCTATACCGTAAAGCCGGGCGACTCGCTCGCCAAGATCGCCAAGGTGACAGGCGCCAGGGTCGACGACATCAAGGCGGCGAACAACCTTTCCGCAAGCTCGATCCGCATCGGTCAGACGCTGACCATTCCGAACGGCTCCGCATCTGCCGATCAGACGAAAACCGCCTCTATCCCGGTCAAGGCGCAACCGAAGCCTGTTTCGCCCGCGGCATCCGCTGCGGCCGAGACGGCTTCCGCCCAGCCCGCCTCCTACACCCCGGCTGCCACGCAGACGGTCGATGAAGTCGAGAAGAAGGCGGATGTCGCCTCCGCCGCACCGGAATCGACCGGCATCGGCAAATACCGCTGGCCGGTCCGCGGCGCGGTCATCGCTGCCTACGGCGCCAACGTCAACGGCAGCCGCAACGACGGCATCGACATATCGGTGCCGCAGGGCACGCCGATCAAGGCCGCTGAAAACGGTGTGGTCATCTATGCCGGCAACGGCCTGAAGCAACTTGGCAATACCGTCCTCGTTCGCCACGACGACGGCACTGTCACCGTTTACGGCAACGCCGATACGCTGAGTGTCGCTCGCGGCCAGAAGGTGCAGCGCGGCCAGACCGTTGCCGTCTCCGGCATGAGCGGCAGCGTGAAGCAGCCGCAGGTCCACTTCGAAGTCCGCAAGGACGCATCGCCGGTCAATCCGATCACATTCCTCGAGTAGGTCAAGCGTCTCGGGAACATGCAAAAGCCCGGCTTGCCGCCGGGCTTTTGTCGTTTTGCTACGCCTGTGGCGGCTGCCTAGTCGCGGGCGAGGATGATGCGCATGCGCCCAGCGAGATCCTGTATGTACTGCCAGGCGACGCGGCCGGAGCGCGCGCCACGCGTGGTTGCCCATTCAAGCGCCTCTGCATGCATCTTCTCGCGATCGAGCGTCAGCTTGAAGTAATCGGCGTAACCGTCGATCATTGTGAGATAGTCTTCCTGGCTGCATTTGTGGAAGCCGAGCCAGAGGCCGAAACGGTCGGAAAGCGACACCTTCTCCTCGACCGCCTCCGACGGATTGATCGCCGTCGATTGCTCGTTTTCCATCATATGCCGCGGCAGCAGGTGACGGCGGTTGGATGTCGCGTAGAAGACCACGTTGTCCGGCCGCCCCTCGACGCCGCCGTCGAGCGCCGCCTTCAGCGACTTGTAGGCAGTATCGTCATGATCGAAGGAAAGGTCGTCACAGAAAACGATGACGCGATGCGGCGTTTCCTTCAGAAGGTCAAGCAGCGTCGGCAGGCTTGAGATGTCTTCGCGATGCACTTCGACAAGCTTCAGGGAAACGCCGCTTTCCCGGCGGACATCCTCATGCACCGCTTTGACCAGCGACGACTTGCCCATGCCGCGGGCACCCCAGAGCAGCACGTTATTGGCTGGAAAGCCCTCCGCGAAGCGCACGGTATTTTCGTGCAGAATGTCGCGCACATGGTCGACGCCGCGAATGAGCTTCAGCGCCACTCTGTTCGGCCGCGGGACGGGCTGCAGATGGAGACGGGCGGGGGACCATACGAAACAGTCGGCGGCATTCCAGTCGTTGATGCCAGGTCTTGGACCTGCCAGCCGCTCGACGGAATCAGCAAGCCGCTTCAGCTCCTGCAAAATGACGCTGTTCAGTTCCTCGGCCATCGTATGTCTCCTGAATTCCGTTGCGGTTGCCAGCCTTGGGGTTTCGACGCGAGGTAGCATGGCCTTTCCACAGCGGAAAGGTTATGACACAGGGGAATCGGTACGGCTTCAGGCTGTTTTTGTTGCATTCGTTCTTGCCGCAACTATAGTCCGGCCACCTGAATAGGCGGATATACTCGCCACGCATCTGAGGAGCTTATCATGTTTATCACCCCGGCATTTGCCCAGGCCGCTACGGACTCCGCGGCGTCGCCATTCGGCTCCGGCTTCGAAATGATCATCCTGTTCGTGCCGCTCATGGTCGTGTGGTACTTCCTGCTGATCCGCCCGCAGCGAGCCCAGGCCAAGAAGCGTGCGGAAACGCTGAACGCCATCCGTCGCGGCGATCAGGTTGTCACGGCCGGCGGCCTCGTCGGCAAGGTGACGAAGGTTGTCGACGATAAGGAAGTTGAGGTCGAAATCGCCGAAGGGGTCCGCGTCAGGGTGGTCCGCAGCGGTATCGCCGACGTTCGCGTGAAGGGCGAACCGGTAAAGGCCGACGCCGCGTAGTTCCGGCAGGCAGAAAAGCCGGATCAGAGTGTCGAGACCATAATGCTCCATTTTTCCCGTTGGAAAATCGTTCTGATCTGGCTGATTGTCTTGGCGGCGGCGGTCGTGGCCGCCCCCAATTTTGTCCCGGATGCCTCGCTTCCGAGCTGGCTGCCCCACAAGCGGGTAACGCTTGGTCTCGACCTTCAGGGCGGCTCTCATATCGTGCTGAAGGTGGAGCGCTCCGATCTTGTCAAGGAGCGGCTCGAAAGCACCGTAGCAAGCGTGCGCGGCAAACTGCGCGAGGCCGGGATCCGCTATACCGGTCTTGCAGGCACCGGACAGACCATCCAGGTCCGTATCACCGATCCGAGCCAGCTCGATCAGGCCGTCGGCGTCTTGACGCCATTGACGCGTCCGGCCGCTGGCGGCGGGGATCCGGATGTCACCCTCTCGAAAGCAAATGACGGGCAGCTGACGCTGCAGATCACCGGCAAAGCAATCGACCGCAACCTCGCGGAAGCCTTGAAGCAATCGATCGATATCGTCGGCCATCGCGCCATCGAGGCCGGCGGGATTGATCCGGTCATCGAAACTCCCGGGCCGGATCGGTTGACCGTTCAGGTGCCGGGTCTTGCCGACCCGCAGAGGTTCAAGGATCTGCTAAGTCAGGAAGGCCGGCTCTCCTTTCACCTGATCGACAGCAGCATGTCACCCGAGGATGCGATGGGCGGCAACATGCCGGCACGTTCGCGGATCGTCTATTCGGGGGATGACCCGCCGGACGCGTATCTGGTCGAGCGCGCGCAAGTCCTGTCGTCGGCGGATCTCCGCGATTTCCAGATCCAACCGGGAGCCAGCGAAGACAGTTCCAACCTCACCTTTCGCTTCAGTCCCGAGGGCGCGAAGCAATTCGCGGAACTGACGCAGAACAATGCCGGGCGGTCGCTGGCAGTTCTATTGGACGATCAGGTGATCGCGACACCGGTTATCCGCGAACCCATCACAGTTGATACCGGCCTGATACCACTCGACTATTCAACGGAGGAGGCAGAGGACCTTGCCGCGATGCTCCGTTCCGGCCCACTTCCCGCGACTCTGACCATCGTCGAAGAACGGACGATCGATCCGGGTCTCAGCGCCTCGTCCATTCACTCCGGTCTCATCGCCGGGATTATCGGCGCCGTTCTCGTCGTTGGCCTGATGGTGGCGCTTTACGGCGTTCTCGGCGTGATTGCCGCTGCCGCTCTCGCAATCAATCTCATGATGATCTTCGCCGTCCTCACGCTGCTCGGCGCACCGCTGACCTTGCCCGGGGTTGCGGGCATCGTGCTGATGATCGGCATTGCAGTCGATGTCAGCGTCCTGATCTACGAGCGCATCCGCGAGGAGGCCCGAAGCGGCACGCGCGTCGATCAGGCGATTCGGGTGGGGTATTCGAGAGCCTTTAGGACGGTCGTCGATGTCAACATCACGACCCTCCTGGCCGCGGCAATCCTCTTCTACCTTGGGAGTGACGCAATCCGTGGCTTCGCCGTGACGCTTGCAATCGGCATTTTGACCACGGCATTCACCGCTTTCGCCTTCACGCGTCGTCTGGTCCTTGCCTGGGTGCGCCGCCGGCGTTTGAGGCATTTGCCTAAGAGCGTGCACGCGGACGTCTTCGATGGCACGCGCATCCGCTTTATAGGCATCCGCCGCTACAGCTTCACCGCGCTTGCGGCTCTCTCGCTCGCGGCCATGCTGGCCGTGACCACGATCGGCATGAATCTCGGCATCGATTTTACCGGCGGCTCGTTCATAGAGGTAAAGTCGAAGCAGGGGCCGGCTGATCTTGAGGATATCCGTGCCCGGCTGAGCGAGCTGAACCTCGGTGAAGTCCAGGTCAGACGCCTCCGCGATGCCTCAGGCGCCATGATCCGTATCGAAGCGCAGGGCGGCGGCGAAAATGCCGAGCAGTCGGCCATAACACTCGTGCGCAGCGAGCTCGCGGATCAATATGATTTCCGCCGCGTCGAAGTTGTCGGCCCCGCGGTTTCCGGTGAGCTGACGAAGACTGCAACACTCGGCATCCTTGCCGCGCTTGCCGCCATTGTCATCTACATTTGGCTCCGTTTCGAATGGCAATTCGCGATCGGTGCGATCGTCGCGACACTGCACGACGTCATTCTGACACTCGGTTTCTTCGTCGTCACCGGCATTGAATTCAATCTGACAAGTATCGCAGCCTTGCTTGTTATCGTCGGCTACTCGCTGAACGATACAGTCGTCGTTTACGACCGCATGCGCGAGAACCTCAGGCGCTACCCGCAGATGCCGCTGCCGATCCTCATCGACGCCTCGATCAACCAGACGCTGTCGCGCACGATCCTGACGGCGGCTACGACGCTGCTTGCGCTGCTTGCGCTTGTTCTCTTCGGCGGCGAGGTCATTCGATCCTTCTCGCTGGTCATGTTCTTCGGCGTTGCCGTCGGCACCTTCTCCTCCATCTATATTGCCGCGCCGGTGTTGATCCTCTTCAGGCTTCGGCCGAAAGCTTTCGATGAGGATGAGGACGCGGCAGCCGACGAAAGATCCGGAAAGGCCCCAGTGTAGTCATGGCTAGAGGCATAGAAATCCGCGAGGCGCATTTCCCCGGCCGCGCTCCCATCGACGCATACGGCAACGGCGGCTTTCGCTTTGCCGACATGTCCCATCGCGGCTCCATCCTATGCCTTCCCTCCGGCGTCTACGGCTGGGATATGGACATGTCGAAGCCGCTTTCGGTCGAGAATTTCAAGAAGGTGCTGGCAGAGGCTGGAGACATTGAAGTTCTGCTGGTCGGCACGGGCACAGAGCTCCGCCGGCTGCCGCAGGAGCTGAAGGATAGGCTGAAGGCTCTGGACATCTCTTCCGACCCGATGAGCACTGGCGCAGCTGTCCGCACCTTCAACATCATGCTTGCAGAATCCCGCGCCGTCGCAGCGGCTCTGATCGCGGTCTGACCAATGACGGACAAGCCGATGAGCAACCAGGACATCTGCCTGGCAATGCTGCGAGACAGCGATCGCGACCGCTATCTGGCCTGCCTGCTGTCTCCCGAGGACAAGCGCGGTGCGCTTGCAGCCCTGTACGCCTTCAATGCCGAACTCGCGCGCGTTCGCGATCTGGTGCACGAGCCGCTGCCCGGCGAAGTCCGCATGCAATACTGGCGCGATCTCCTGGAGGGTAGCGCCCACGGCTCCACGCAGGCCAATCCTGTCGGCGCAGCCTTGTTGAGCGCGATCGAGGCACACCGCCTGCCACGCCAGACGCTGGTCGACATGGTCGATGCCCGCATCTTCGATCTCTACGACGACCCGATGGAAACACGCACGTCGCTGGAAGGCTATGCCGGGGAAACGGCATCGGCGCTGATTCAGCTTGCGAGCCTTGTCCTGTCAGCGGAAGAGGCCGCGAAATCTGCCGAGGCGGCGGGCCATGCGGGCGTTGCGCAGGCGGTCGCCGGCATGCTGCTGTTGATGCCGCTGCACCGCCATCGGGGGCAGCTTTACATTCCGCTCGAAATCCTGAGCGCCACGGGGCTCGACCGCGACAGCTTCCTCGCAGGCAAGGATAAAGCACGCATTTCGGCCGCGATCGAAGCCTTCGCAGGTCTCGGCCGCGATCATCTGGCAAGAGCCCGCGCTGTCGCGCTCCCACCGGCCGTTGTCCCGGCCTTCCTGCCAGCTACGCTTGCCGGGCCGGTCCTGATGAAGGCCCAAAAGGCCGGTGCCTCGGTCTTCGAGCAGTCGCTGCAGCCGCCGCAATGGCGCCGGCAGCTGAGCATGACCTTGGCGCTGATGCGCAGGAAGATCTAGGGTCAGGCCCTAGCCTGTTCACACTCGCGCAAGCCTGGAGTGCTAGGGGTGAATGACCGCTAAGCTGGAATTGGAGAAACGGCGTTGAGCATTATCGTCTGGTGCATTCTGTTCGCCCTCGTGGTTCTCCTTGCCTTCGTCGCCACCCGAATGGCTGTCCGGAACAAGGATGAGGAGGGCTTTCGAGACACCGGCCTCGCCATTCTGGAGTTCAACCGCGCCTTTCCAAACGAGGCAATCCGCCAACTCCAGGCGACCGCCGACGGCCAGGTGGTTTTCGTTCGCCTGCATGACAACAAGGCGGGCTTCATGCGCAACATGCACCGGCATTTTTCCTGCCACGTGCTCGAGCCGGGCAGGGTGCGGGTAGTCAGTTCTGAAACGGGCAGGGGGCTGGTCATCGATTTCCTCGATCACCCGCATCACAACGGCGCCTTGGAATTCGCTTCCGCCAAGGAAGCCTCAGAAGTGGCGCTCTGGCTGCTCGGCAACTACGTCGCCGATGCCGATCTTGCGCTGCCGCCGGCAGAAAAGCCGGCAGCCAACACTCAATAACGTTCAAGCGCTCTCTGCAACAGGCACGCTCTGGCCGAGCCATGCGGCACAATCGGCAAGCGCCCGCTTGGCGATCAGCTGCCGCTTCATGATGGTCTTGTCCTTGCCGCGGAAGCGCTTGACGCCTTCCGGCTTGACGATGGAGCCCGGCTGCAGTTCCGGGAAGAGACCGAAATTGATGTTCATCGGCTGGAAGGAACGCTTGCCCGGTTCCTCGTCGGTGACGAGATGCCCGCCGGTGATGTGGCCGAGCAGCGAACCGAGAGCGGTCGTTGCTGGAGGCAGCGAAACCGCCTCGCCCCTGCGTTCGGCGGCGGCGAAGCGCCCGGCCAGCAGTCCGACGCTGGCGCTTTCGACATAGCCTTCGCAGCCTGTGATCTGTCCTGCAAACCGCAGTCCGCGCCGGGACTTCAGCGTCAGCGACGGATCAAGCAGCGTCGGCGAGTTGATGTAGGTATTGCGGTGCAGGCCGCCGAGGCGGGCGAATTCGGCGTTCTGCAGGCCCGGAATCATCCGGAAAATCTCAGCCTGGGCACCATATTTCAGCTTCGTCTGGAAGCCGACCATGTTGTAGAGCGTGCCGAGCGCGTTGTCCTGGCGCAACTGCACGACCGCATAGGCCTTCACCGCCGGATTGTGCGTGTTCGTCAGTCCCATCGGCTTCATCGGGCCGTGGCGCAGCGTCTCACGGCCGCGTTCCGCCATCACTTCGATAGGCAGGCACCCGTCGAAATAGGGCGTGCCTTCCCATTCCTTGAAGCCCACGGTGTCGCCGGCAATCAGCGCATCGACGAAGGCGTTGTACTGCTCTTCGTTCATTGGGCAGTTGATATAGTCCTTGCCGGTGCCGCCGGGACCGACCTTGTCGTAGCGCGATTGATACCAGCAGATATCCATATCGATGCTGTCGCGATAGACGATCGGGGCGATCGCATCGAAGAAGGCAAGCGCGTCCGCACCCGTTTCTTCCTGGATTGCAGCAGCGAGGGACGGGGCCGTCAGCGGCCCGGTGGCAACAATCGCCAGGTCCCATTCCTTCGGCGGCAGTCCCGTTATCTCCTCCCGCACGATGGTGATGAGCGGATGCTCATGGATCGCCTTCGTCACCGCGTCCGAAAAACCGTCGCGATCGACGGCGAGCGCGCCGCCGGCCGGCACCTGATGCTTGTCCGCGCACGCCATGATCAGCGAATTCGCCATGCGCATTTCCGCATGGATGACACCGACGGCATTGCTCGTCGCATCGTCGGAGCGGAAGGAATTGGAGCAGACGAGTTCGGCAAGGCCGTCGGTCTTATGGGCATCCGTGCCGCGCACGCCGCGCATCTCGTGCAGGATGACCGGCACGCCGGCCGTTGCGATCTGCCACGCAGCTTCGGAGCCGGCAAGCCCGCCGCCGACGACATGGATGGGAGTATAGGAAGAGGTCTTGTTCATGCGCGGCTGATATCACGCCTGGCGAAAACAGGAAACTCCCGCAGTAAAAAAGCAGGGCTCAGGGCGGCCGTTTTTTGCCTGCTGGTCTCCGTGAGGACGCCGTCGGCATGTGTGCCGTTTCGATGAGGAATACCCCAGAACCTTCTTGTTATCTCTAAGGGGCGCCCTTGCTGAGCCGCCAGTTTTACATGCTCAACATTGCGAGCCGCTTCTTCAGTAAGAAGATCTTCAATTCATGCAGACGCAAGCGAAATACCAAAATAGCTTTTGATTTATTATCACAGTACGGATACCATTTCTTAGTAAGAATACTGAGAGACATACGCGGATTTCAGTCTTAAATAAGCAAAATGCAACCGTAACACTAAGAAATATTACTGATGATTCACAAAAACTAACACTTTTGGGCCATTTCCTTCCCGGCCTGTTCATATTACGATAATTAAGAAATGTCTAACTAACTACCGCAGAAACCTGAAACCACACCAATTGGAACATCTTCGCAGCGATTGCTCAGAGGCATCTGTAACGTGTAGCGCCAGGGGAGGCGTAAATGTTCATGACGGCGTCAAAGACGGGGGATGCCGACCAAAGCCGAAAGTTCGGCCCGGCCGGAGACATCATACTGGTTATTGCGAACGCAGATTTGTTCTCTGAGTGTCTGGCAGAGGCTTTGGCAAAGAAATTTGCAGACTGCGAAGTCGTCAGCAAAGGCTATTCAAAGGCCATGCTGGAGAATGAAGCCAACGAAGCCAAGCTCGTGCTCTTCTACCATATACCGGGTTCCGAGCTTAACGAGGCGCTTCAGATCGTACGGCAAAGTCACCCCTCGACATCGATCGGCCTGGTCATTGAAGCGATCGACATGCTGGAGCCCTATGTCAACCGGCTTGTTGAGGCGCGAGTTATCGACGGCGTGCTGCCGCTCAATCTTCGCCTGGACGTTTTCATGGCGGCGGTCGACCTTCTGATGAAGGGCGGCGAGCATTTCCCTTCGGCATTGCTCAACCGGCTCACCAACCAGGCCGGGCAACCGGAGAAGTCGCTCTACGAGACAAAGTCCGTTGCGGCGGCTGGAGCGGGTGCGCTCAAGCTTCGCCAGGGCGATCTCTCCGCGCTCACCACGCGCGAAGTACAGATCCTGGATCTGATCTGCAAGGGCACGCAAAACAAGATTATCGCCGATGAGCTGCATCTCTCTGAGAATACAGTGAAGGTGCACGTGCGAAACATCTACAAGAAGATGAATGTACGAAACCGTACAGAGGCCGCCTCGCGCTTCTTCAACAACGAGGCTAACGGCTCGGGCAGGTGGCGGAACTAAGTCGTCGGTCTTTCCGCCATCAGCGCTGGTCGTGCGAAACGGGCGACCTCATCAAACCCGCCGGTGATCCACCGGTCCAATCCAAACAATTTCAGGGTCCGCGCTCACCGATGCCGGCGCTTTGCCACCGGCGTCCACAGCCACGGATATTGCTCGTGCGGGGAACCCGGCAGCCACCCTCTCGTCCGCCTGCCATCCCGACGTGGGGCGGACTGCGCCGAAGCTCAAGCAGATGGAAATACAACCCTTGCTACCCGAATTAAACACCTACTTCGTTGGGTCCAGCAGGGTAATCAGTTAGAAATAACCCATCGTTGGCATAGGGGATGATGCTCGATGCGCTATATCATCAACCTTAAATAGTTTGGATGCGTTGAGAGAGTCATAGTGATTTAAGTATATTAAAAAGTGTGATGTTTTGGTCAGGAGTAATTCTCCGCCCCATCAAGAGTATAGCAAGGTATATACCGCGGCAGTGTCTAAACGAAAACGGCGCCAAAGCGGCGCCGTTTTTGATGTATCACGCTCGAAGCGATTAACGGAACGAGCGGGATGCGATGTTGCGGATGTCGTAACGGGTGATGCCGATATCGGCAAGCGTCTGGTTCGAAAGGTTGCCGAGTTCGCTGATCGTACGGCGATAGCTAATCCAGCTCTTTGCAATGCGGATCGGGTTCATTGTCGTCTTCCTTAGAATGTTGCTTCGCGGACGGCGCCATCGCCGTCTCTGCGCTTGCCATTCATATAGTAGCTCTCTGCGATATTGTGCAGTGCAAAGAAAATGCATCTGCTATGCATTTGTGCAGGATGTGCACGATAAATACGCAAGAGGCATTTCTTGAGCCGTAGACATGCGGAGAATTTTCGCCGCAACCATCGAGGAAGCGGAAATCTCGGCAAAAGAAAACGCCCGTTGCCGAAGCACCGGGCGTTTTTGAAAAAGGAGATCAGCTTGGGAGGACCCTGATCGCCTGAATTAGCGGGCCACTGCCTCGCGAGCAACGCGATGGATGTCCGAACGGTCGATGCCGAGGTCATGCAATTCGCGGTTGGTCATGCGGCCGAGTTCAGTAACCGTCTGACGGTACTTGCGCCAGTTATTGAAAGAGCGTGCGAAGTTCATTTTGGGTCCCCTTTCCTAGGGCTTGCGATCTGCCAGCTGCCGCCGATCGGCGCTGACCTCTATTTGATGAGTGGTATATATGTTGCGCCGCACAGACCTAACAGAGACAAGATTTCATTCCACCTATGCATGGCGCGCAATTCTCTGCAGAAGAATTGAAGTGTTTCGCGGCCTGCTGGTCAATGAATAGGCAGAATGGCCATCCCGAGGCTTGGGGCGAGTGGTGCTTGAAAACCCTCCTGGAGGCCAAACAAAAAGCCCACCGGGGAGGATCCGGTGGGCTCGTTTGAGTGACTGACAACTGGGAGGAGGAGTGTTGCCAGTCTATCGGGAGCGCTGGGAGGAGGAGGGCGCTCTCCGAATTTCGTTACGGACTTATGTCCGCAGGCTTCCGGTAAACCGGGCCGGGCCGCCACGCCCGTGCTTGTTAGCTATCTATATAATAGCGTCAGTCATTATTGTGCAGTGCAATATCATCATGGTGGTCATGCACTCTGCGCATGCCTTAGCTTACGCCGTAATATTAGCTCCGGTCTCGTTAACGCAGAATGAATAATCGCTCCCAACTTAGCATGGGCAAGTCCTGAGTGTTCGGGCAGGGAGATTGCGAAAGACGCTCCGCCATTTATAACGGTATTTAGGAAGCCGTTGGGACGGAGGTAGCAATGTATCGGGGCCGGTTGGAGCGGGATCTTTCGCTTTGGGTCGAGAAGGGTCTTCTAACCGAAACGACGGTCGAACTGTTGCTTGGGGAGTATGACAGTCGCCCCGCGAGCTTCAGTCTCGGCAATGTGCTGATGGTGCTCGCCGCAATCCTTCTGGCTGCTGCGGTCCTGCTGCTTGTCGCGTCCAATTGGGAGGCGATCCCGCGACTGATCCGCGTCGGCGCGATCCTGGCTCTGATCTGGGCCGTTTATCTCGGTGCTGCGTACTTCCTGGCGCGCGGGGCGTCGGCTGTAGCGAGCGGCCTGCTCGTTATCGGCGCCTTGAGCTTCGGCGGCGCGATCTCGCTCATCGGGCAGATGTATCATCTGTCGGGCGACGAGCAGACGGTCATGTATCTATGGTTCGCGGTTGCGGCAGTTACCGCCGCACTGTTCAGGTCGAGTGCCGTCACCGCCACGGCAGGCTTTCTGTCCTGGGGCTCCTTTGCGGTCTATCTATCGGCCTTCGACACGCGTTGGGTTGGCGTCGATCCATGGGCGCCACCGATCATGGCATTGATCACCATCGCGCTGGTCCGCTTCACCGGAGCTGATCGCGCCCGGCATCTGGCCTATCTGCTCGTCGTCGGCTGGCTCACCTGGCTTCATACATTGGATGAGCGTATCGCCGTCGCGCTTGCCTTCGCAATTTGCGGAATGGCCGTCTTCCTCGCACTCAGCGTGCCGCCACTGCGCAATTCCCGTATTGTCAGAAGTGCCGGCGCTGCCCCAGCCTTCTACGCCTTCCTGATTGCCGCCATCGGGCTCCTTTTGCTTCATATGCAGGCGGATGACGGCTGGAGGCTCGTGCTTCTCGGCGTGCTGACGCTTGCCGCGGCCGTGCTCGCGATCGCATTTCAGGGGCGGGACAACGGCGCGGTGCGCTATCTTGCCTACGCCATGTTCGCTGGCGAGATCTTTTACCTTGCTTCGGTGACGGTCGGCTCCATACTCGGAACATCAAGCCTCTTCCTCCTGTCCGGGCTGCTCGTGGCCGTTGTCGCCTGGGTGGTGATCCGGCTTGAGCGGCGCTTCGCCGCGAACTCCGCCGAGGTGGTCCAATGAGCGAATTCTCGTATAAGCTTCGGTTGGCCAGGGGCTATCTCATCGCCGCAGTCATCGCTGCGTCGCTTCAAACGATC
The DNA here is from genome assembly GCF_056755095.1 of Rhizobium sp. SVR5-9E. Classification (NCBI taxonomy): domain Bacteria; kingdom Pseudomonadati; phylum Pseudomonadota; class Alphaproteobacteria; order Hyphomicrobiales; family Rhizobiaceae; genus Rhizobium; species Rhizobium sp. SVR5-9E. The sequence continues at coordinate 57,107 of NZ_JBNDHS010000015.1, forward strand.
ATTCTGGGCTATGTGATCGAAAGCCGCGCGGAGATCCTGCGCAGCGGCGCCGAAGTGCTGCTGAAAACCGCTCCTGTCGATCCGCGCGATTTCCTGCGCGGCGACTATGTCGTGCTAAATTACGAAATTTCGTCGGTGCCGGCGCGAACGGTTGTTGGCCCGCTGCCTGCCGAAGCGGGCGAGCAAACGATGTGGGTCCGGTTGAGAAAGCAGCCGGATGGCTTCTGGGGGATCGCCGAATCGTCGTTCCAACCGCTTCCGAAAGGAGCCGAAAGCGTCGTGCTCAAGAGCCGTCCTTTCTATAACTACGCTGTGAATGCAACGGACGACATTCGCCTCGAATACGGGATCGAGCGCTACTATGTGCCGGAGGGCCAGGGCAAGCCGCTGGAGGAGGCCCGGCAGAACGGCAACGTTTCGATTGCGGCCCGCGTATCGGGCGATGGCACGGCACAGATCCGCAGCCTGCTTGTGGACGGCAAGCCATCTTATGAGGAGCCGCTCTACTAACTTCGCTGAAAGCCGCTGTGCACCCTTAAAATCCCTGTCATTTGCCCTTCATTTTTCCTTTGCCTCCTCCAAATCGGGTGATATAGAGACGCCGCGCTCCGGAAGGCCTCATGTGCAGGCATATGCATGCGGTTTTTGAGAACGCGGGTATGGTGAAATTGGTAGACACGCCAGATTTAGGTTCTGGTGCCGCAAGGCGTGGGAGTTCAAGTCTCTCTACCCGCACCAAAGCTGGCTTGCAGGCGGGGGACCGGAAACAGGTGTCCCTCGATTACCCGGCAGAAAAGCGCCGTTCCGCCTCGGGTGGAATGAATAAGAATTGAGAACAAGCCACGCCCGGCAATTTTCCGGCGTCGTGCTCATCGAAACGAACGGCGTCTGGGCACGGCCGCCATGAAATGAAGGTAGGAAGACATGCAGGTTATCGAAACGCTCGCTGAAGGGCTGAAGCGCGAAATCAAGGTCGTAATCCCGGCCAAGGACATGGAAACCAAGATGAACGAGCGCCTTGCCGACGTAAAGGACAAGGTGCGCATCAATGGCTTCCGTCCGGGCAAGGTTCCGGTTGCCCACCTCAAGAAGGTCTACGGCAAGTCCATCATGGCCGACCTCGTCAACGAGATCGTTCGCGAGCAGCCAACTGCCATCCTGTCCGAGCGCGGCGAAAAGTCCGCCACGCAGCCGGAAATCGCGATGACCGAAGACAAGGACGAGGCAGAACAGATCCTCGCCGCTCAGAAGGACTTCGAATTCACGCTCTCCTACGAAGTTCTGCCGCCGATCGAACTGAAGTCCGTCAAGGGCATCAAGATCACCCGCGAAGTCGTCGATATCTCCGACGAGGAAGTCAACGAACAGGTTCTCAAGGTCGCTGAAAGCGCCCGGTCCTACGAAAGCAAGAAGGGCAAGGCTGCAAACGGCGACCGCGTCACGATGGATTACGTCGGCAAGGTCGATGGCGAAGCTTTTGAAGGCGGCACCGATCAGGGCGCCGAACTCGTCCTCGGCTCCGGCCGCTTCATCCCTGGCTTCGAAGACCAGCTCGTCGGCGTCAAGGCTGACGACGAAATGACCATCACCGTGACCTTCCCGGCCGATTATCCGGCGAAGAACCTGGCCGGCAAGGAAGCCACTTTCGACGTTACCGTGAAGGACGTCGCTGCCCCGGCCGACGTGGAAATCAATGACGAGCTGGCAAAGAAGCTCGGCCTGGAATCGGCTGACCGGCTGAAGGAAATCGTTCGCGGCCAGATCGAATCCCAGTACGGCTCGCTGACCCGCCAGAAGGTCAAGCGCCAGATCCTTGACCAGCTCGACGAGATGTACAAGTTCGAAACGCCGAAGTCGCTCGTCGAAGCCGAATACAACGGCATCTGGAGCCAGGTGACCAACGATCTCGCCCAGTCCGGCAAGACCTTCGAGGACGAGGACACGACCGAAGAGAAGGCCAAGGAAGAATACCGGACGCTCGCTGAGCGCCGTGTCCGCCTCGGTCTCGTCCTCTCTGAAATCGGCGAAAAGGCCAGCGTGGAAGTGAGCGAAGACGAGATGCAGCGCGCGATCTACGAGCAGCTGCGTCAGTATCCGGGCCAGGAAAAGCAGATCATGGAGTTCTTCCGTAGCCAGCCTGGTGCTGCTGCTTCGATCCGCGCGCCGATCTTCGAAGAAAAGGTCATCGATCACCTGCTGACCGAGATTGACGTCACGGACAAGAAGGTCACCAAGGAAGAGCTGCTCGCTGACGAAGAAGGCGAAGGCTCCGAAAAGGACGCCAAGAAGGCTGCTCCGAAGAAGAAGGCAGCCGCCAAGGCTGAAGCTTCCGAAGGCGAGGAAGCAGCTCCGAAAAAGAAGGCTGCTTCGAAGAAGAAGGACGCCGAAGGCGCCGCCGAGTAATCGCTAGCCTCGATTAAAAAGCACGGCCCTGCTGGTTTTCGGCAGGGCTTTTTGTTTGCCTTTATTTGTTGGCCGCCGGTACCTCGTACCGGGGCTGTTTTTGATTTGCCATTTTAACCGCTCGCAGCCCCCTCGGTTGCAGCTATAAATTTTATCGATTTGGGAGAAGCACTTGACGTTCCAGAGCAGCGCTTTTGCATCGGATTCCCCGAACGACGACGCAGCGGAATCGGGATTTTTCACGTGGGAAATGGCTACCGATCAGGTTTATGCGGATCCCGCCGTCGCGGAAATGTTCGGCCTTGATCGCAAGGCGACGGAATGCGGATTGCCGCTGGAAACTTATCTGGAGCGAATCCACCCTGAAGACCGCGCGGGCGTCGCAGCCGAGATCCAAAAGGCGATCGACACTGCACAGCCGGAGCAGCAGAGCTATCGTGTTGCGCAAGCCGATGGCTGCTGCTACTCCTATGTCATGGTCTTCGGCCGTTGCTTCCGCGATCGTAACGGCCTCCCGAAACTTTATGCGGGCATAATCTGTCCCGTTTCCGACGAACCGGCGTTGACCAAGCCGCTCGTCCGTTACTGCCTCACAGCCTATGAAATTGCCGTGCAGGAAGGCAACGAAGCGGTCGCCCAACATCTGCTGGCGGCGCTCACCGAACTGGATTGGTTGGCGCCGGAAGGGGTGCTGCCAAACTGAATGGCGGTCAGAGTTCCGGCCCACATGCATGACTCACCATCTGGTTGCATTTTAGGGAAATCGGATGCAAGCTGAGGGATGCTGCCAGGGGAGGGTTTTGGCGATGACTTCCGGCGCTGACTTAAAGGACATTGTGAAGCAGATTTACGAGGCGAGAGGTGAGGGCGACCTCGACAGGCTCATGTCGTTCTTCGGTGACAATTGCGTCTTCCGCGTCGCCGGAAACCGGCATCTGGCGCAACTGACGGATCCGGTTGTCGGCAGTGCTGCCCTTCGCGAGGCGATGCGGCACTTCATCGACACGTGGGAGATGAAGGACCTGAAGTTCGTCGACGTCCATATCGACGGCGATGTCGCACTCGTCCATCGCGAGGGGCATATGCGCCATGTTTCCACGGACTTCGACACCGAGATCATGGACAAGATCACCTTTGACAATGGCAAGGTGATTGAGGTGGTGGAGTTCCTCGATACGCTGCAAGTCGCAGTGCTGCTCAAAACCGCGACCATCTCTGCTCCACAGCAGCTCTCTGCTGGACAGCAATAGCGCCGCCTCAGGGATCTCGACGTCTTAAGGGCGCGGGACCTGCCGCACCGTCTCGCAGGTATGCCGTGAAAGCCTCCTGAGCGACGACCATCACAACTCGGACTTGATGTCGCCCATGCGGTTCCAGGCGTCGAGGCCGGCAATCTTGTAGGCTTCGGCGAGTGTCGGATAATTGAAGGTATTTTCGACGAAATATTCGACCGTGCCTTTGAGGTTGAGCACGGCCTGGCCGATGTGGACGAGTTCCGTGGCGCCTTCGCCGACGATGTGAACACCGAGCAGCCGCCGCGTCTTCAGCGAGAAGATCAGCTTCAGCAGGCCGGTGTCGAGGCCCATGATGTGGCCGCGTGACGTCTCCCGAAAACGGGCGATGCCGCATTCGTAGGGAATGCCACGCTCCTTCATTTCCTCTTCCGTCAAACCGCAGGTTGAAATCTCGGGAACGGCGTAGATGCCATAGGGGAAATATTTTTGCGGCTCCTTAGCAACCGCGCCGATGGCCACGCGTGCTGCAATGCGCCCCTGTTCCATGGAAGTGGAGGCAAGGCTCGGGAAGCCGACGACGTCGCCTGCCGCGTAGATATGCGGCACGGATGTCTGGAACGTCTCCGGATTGACCTTGAGACGCCCGCGGCTGTCGGCTTCGAGGCCGATCGCCAGCAGATTGAGCGTGTCGGTGGCGCCCATGCGTCCGGCGGCGAAGAGTACCATGTCGGTGGCGATGTGCCGGCCGTTGTCCAGCGTCAGCTGCACCTTGCCGTTGTCGAGCTTCTCCACCTTGTCAGCCTTGGTGCCGAGCAGAAGCTTCATGTTGCGGTCGCGAAGCTGGTACGTGAAGTCCTCGACGATCTCCTTGTCAATGAAGTCGAGCATGGTCGGTTTAGGGTCGATCACTGTAACCGCCGTATCGAGAGCGCTGAAGATCGTCGCATATTCGATACCGATGACGCCGGCGCCGATGACGATCATGGAACGTGGGAGCTCCTCCAGGTCGAGAAGCTCGTCGCTGTCGATGACCGTCTTGCCGTCGAACGGGATATAGTCCGGGCGGAATGGCTTCGTGCCGACGGCCAGCAGGATGCTCGCTCCGGTCACCTGGAGGACCTCGCCGTCATCCTTGATCACCTGCAGCGTTGAAGCATCGATGAAGCTTGCCTTGCCCCTGATATGCTGGACCCGGTTGCGGGCGAACTGATGTTCGAGAACCTCCACCTCGTGGTCGAGCGTGATCAACAGCCGGCGGCGCAGGTCCTCGGCGCTGATCTCCTGCTTGACGCGATAGGCCCTTCCGTAGAAGCCGCGCTCACGCCAGCCCGACAGATTAAGCGCCGTCTCGCGAAGCGTCTTGGAAGGGATGGTGCCGGTATGCACGGAAACGCCGCCAACGCGCTTGCCCTGTTCGATGACCAGGACTTTCTTGCCGAGCTTCGCGGCCTGGATGGCGCCGCGCCGCCCCGCCGGGCCGCTGCCTACAACAATGAGATCATAAGGGAACATCGCTCAGCCCTGGATTGGAGTTTGGAATCATATTGCAGCGCAATATGTCGTCCAAGCGTAGCTGGTCAACGTTACAAATTGTCTTATGAGTTCGTGTCCTGAACTCCGAACCCGAGGGAAGGTTCCATTTTCTCGAAAGTCCGGTCCATGGCGAAAGCGCGGCTGAACGAGAAGGGCACGTGTCCGAAGCGGAGCGACAACTGGCTCTCGGCAGAGGCTTCGCCCTTTCCGGCCACGGCGGCAAGGTAGAGAGCGGAGGCGAGCCCCGTCCGGTCGGCGCCGGCCTGACAATGGATCAAAAGGGGTTTCGGCGCATTCCGCATGATGGCGATGAGTTCTTCAGCCTGTTCGGCAGTCAGTTCTCGTCCGGCGGACATCCGGAAATCGATATGGCTGATGTTCAACGCCTTTGCCTGCTCGACTTCGTCAACATACCATTTTGACTTGCCGGATTCGCCGCGCAGGTTGATGATCGTCTTGATGCCGTACTGCTTTTCGAACTGTGCAATCGCCTCGGCCGACGGCTGCGACGAGCGGTAGACTTCGCCGGCAACCACCGTTGCAAAGTTGTTGGTCACCTGCAGAAAGACGTAGTAACCGCCAATGATCAGCAAAAACAACCCGAAGAGCCGTAGCGCCGCCTTGCCGTAAAGGCGAAATCGGCGCGGAAATAGCGTTGTGGTCATCGGCTGCCTCTGGCTCGCAAACGCTGCCGGTGAGGCAGCATCAGCTCTTTGCGAGCCGAAGCTGACAGCCACCTGAACGGTGGCTCTCCCAGCGCTTACATGAGCCGAAGACCCTTCAGGCTGACGTGGCCATCCTTGCCGATGATGATGTGATCATGGACTGCGATGCCGAGCGGCTTGGCCGTTTCCACGATCAGCTTCGTCATGTCGATGTCGGCGCGCGATGGCGTCGGATCGCCAGACGGATGATTGTGGACGAGGATGATGGCCGTCGCCGAGAGTTCGAGCGCACGTTTGACGACCTCACGCGGATAGACCGGCGTATGGTCGATCGTGCCGCGGCCCTGAACCTCGTCGGCAATGAGGGCGTTGCGCTTGTCGAGGAACAGGATGCGGAACTGCTCGCGCGCCTCATGCGCCATGGCGGCATGGCAGTATTGGATCACCGAGGACCAGGAGCCTAGTACCTGCTTGCCCTTGAGTTCGCTTTTCAAGGTGCGATGGGCGACCGTGGAAATCAGCTTGATGTCCAGCGCGACGGCCTCGCCGACGCCTTTGACCTCCTGCAGAAGCGACGCCGGAGCACCGAAGACGCCAGCCAGCGAACCGAAGCGATCGAGCAGCGCCTTGGCGATCGGCTTCGTGTCGCGCCGCGGGATCAGCCGGAACAGCAGCAGTTCGAGCACTTCGTAATCGGCAAGCGCGGTGTCGCCATGATCGCGGAAGCGGCCGCGCAGCCGCTCGCGATGGCCGTGATAGTGCTCCTCCTTCGACAGTGCCGCAGGAAGCGCCTGCTTCCTCAGTGCGGAGGGCTTGACCGGCTGATCGGCAAAGAACTGCCGCTCGTCGGCAGGTGAGTGGTCCAGGTCGAAAGGCAGTTCGTCGTTCGTGTGAGAAACAGGACCCTTCGCCATCGGCACTCACCCGTTCAGCGGCAGGCCCGGCCGGTCGAGGCCGCCGGGCGAAAGCGTGAAGATTTCGCAGCCATTGGCCGTGACCCCGACCGTGTGTTCATATTGCGCCGAGAGTGACCGATCGCGGGTCACCGCCGTCCAGCCGTCGGCGAGGACCTTTACATGCGGCCGGCCGAGATTGATCATCGGCTCGATGGTGAAGATCATGCCTTCGCGAAGCTCCGGGCCCTCGTTGGCGCGGCCGTAATGCAGGATGTTCGGCGAATCGTGGAAGAGGCGGCCGACGCCATGGCCGCAGAAATCGCGAACGACCGAGCAGCGCTGCGCTTCGGCATAGGTCTGGATCGCCTCGCCGATGGCCCCGGTACGCGCACCCGGACGGACGGCGGCAATCCCGCGCATCAGCGCCTCATGGGTGACTTCGAGGAGCCGTTCGGCGGCACGCTTGATCTGCCCGACCGGGTACATGCGGCTGGAATCGCCATGCCAGCCGTCGAGCACGTAGGTGACGTCAATATTGACGATGTCACCCTCGCGCAGCGGCTTTGCGTCGGGAATCCCGTGGCAGACCACATGGTTGATCGAGGTGCAGGTGGATTTGGTATAGCCGCGATAATTCAGCGTCGCCGGATAGGCGCCGTTGTCCATGCCGAATTCGAAGACGAACCGGTCGATCGCGTCGGTCGGAAGACCCGGCTCGACGACCGCGGCGAGTTCATCGAGGCAGCGCGCTGCAAGCTGGCACGCCTTGCGCATGCCTTCGAAGGCCTCGGGGCCGTAGAGCCTGATGGCGCCGGTATTCTTCGGCGGCGCGGAGGAGGCTTCGATATAGTTCACCATTGACGGGCCTTAGCGGAGATTGTCTTAACGTACATAATGCAGCTATGCCGCGTTCGTCCATCGCGATCAACTGCAAGCACGAGATTTGTGTCATCTCGATACGTTGCATAGGCATGTAGCCTGCAAAATCGGATGGCACGGCGCGCAACTTCATTTGGAAATAGAAACCAAGATAATGTCGTTGTCTTAGCGCTCGCTTGTAAGGCTGAAGGCGCTTGCTACCACGGCACGCCTCGCCCGCCGTCGACGCACGAAAACTAATATCAATCTCCTCTCTCCAGCTCCCCTAGTTCCCTCTTCAATTCGGTGGACCCGAGGCGGGGCGGATGGCAATGGTCGAAAAATTCAAGCCCGAAGTAGGTTAGAACGCAGTAACTGATCCAGACAAATACGTCCTCCGCTTCAAATCGGACATAGTGTGTGCGGACGACGTTAAGACTTTCGAGAGCATCCCGCACTGCCTCCGGATACTCCCAAATCGAAATGCCCTCACCGACTTCGTAGTATGCGTCATCTTCTCGGTCTGGGCGGAAGTGCAACCCTGCAGCGACGAGGCCACATCCAGCAACGTTAAAATACTCCGACAGCGACACGCCGAACTGCTCTGCGAATTTGTCCTCGCTATCGATGAGGGTGGGGTCCTCTTGTAGGTTAGAAATGAGACCGCCCAAGAATTCCTCCACGAAGAAGACTTCCCGTTGGGCGAACATATCTGGAGGGTTATTACCTACTCTCGCCAGAAGCTCTAGGAAGCGCAAATGGACGGGATCGAGTTTCGCAAGAATGTCGACAAAGAGCCCATAGTTGGCCCCGTCTCCTTGGGAAGCGGACTGCAGCAAGCGCGCCCATGCATCCATAAGTGCGTCACTCCCCGGATCAGTCAGGGAAGCTTTTTCCAGAAGGGGCACCATGATGCGCAATGGGATAGGATGAGGCCGTTGCTCTTCGATAATCATTCGTTCACGAACTTTTTTCGCAATCTCTATTAGAACATCTTCCCGCTGAAGCCTTATCTGATCGGCCCTTAAGCCGCGCGCCTCTGAAAATGGCCGAAGCATGTCTGTTAAGGCATCAAGCAATCGGCCAGAGCTGGCAGGAGGTATTTCTGCCTTTAGCTCAGCCTTCGCACCTACGTCGAATTTTATCGGAAAAGAGCTGTTGTTGGTGTCAGTCATAACCATTGCCTCGGCGCGCGTAAGAAGATTCGGAGTCGTTGCCTTCCTATAGAAGCTTGCGATATCCATAACAGGAAGTTGTATTCGGGTCGCTGGCCCGCGTCGGGGATGGTGACGACGACATTTAGCTCCGCCGATGCGTCAAGGCCATGGCGCACCGTTCACGCGATGGATTCCACCCGTGCTTTGCATCTGCATTTCAACTCGGACGGGGCGCTGGAAATTGCCGCGTTGAGTAGAAGTATATGGCGCTTCCCAGCGCCCCGTTCGGCGGTTTTTATCCGCAACTCCGGTCTCTCTGCTCGGGTACCGGCACCGCCGGTCCGTCTGTGTGCCCCACAGGCACGTCCGAAATCATCCGGCCGGCATTTGCGCCCGGCCGCCGTCCCGGAGGGAGACCATTTTCTGCGGACCCCGAATGTAGGAGCTTACGTCGTTCTCCTGCACCGGCGCCGGTCCCGTCTCGCCGCGACGCCTCGCGGTGTATCCGTGACGGAACGACGACGATGATGTCACAGATTTTGCGGGCGATGATGAAATGGCGGTGTGCTGATTGATTTTGCTTGGTTTTCGGCGTTTGTTATGCGCGGGGTCGCTCCCCCTCACCAACAAAATCTAAGCCTTGGCCGATGGCCAAGGGCAAGATTTTGTATCCTCTCCCCCAGGGGAGAGGAGGGGGCGGCGAGGGCGCGGCAGGTTGCGTCTCCGCTGTGAGAGAGGAAGCAATCTCAACATTAACCCAAAGGCTAAGTTAGAATAGGTAGAAAATATCATAAGAAGACTGTTTCCGATGTAGAGGCGACATCGCCTTACCAATGAGCTGCGGAGAATACCGTATCGTGTTGTCCATGATATAAATCTGCTCCACGTCAGGCTCAGAGGGCGGTTTGCTGACAGACTGGAATTAGCGGTCCTGCGTGCCAAACGAAGCGGACTGATAGGGGTGATTTCAGACTATGCTGTTCAATCTGCTCAATGCTCCATCGCCGAACCAGATTTCCGAGGTCATCTCGCATTCGATTGCCCCGTCCTTTCTGCTGGGCGCTGTGGCGGCCTTCGTTTCGCTGCTCTATTCACGGCTGAATGACATTCTGCACCGCGTGCGCGAGCTGAACGCGCTTCCGGAAGCCGAAAACGCGCGGAGCCATCTAAGGGAGGATCTACCCCGGCTCCGGAGACGCGCTCGGCTGCTCAACAGGGCCATCTACTACGCGGTTCTCAGCGGCATCGTGGCCACATTTCTGATGATCTTCTCGTTCGCCAGCGCCTTTCTTGGCACGCAGCATGTCTTCGGGGCCGGCATCCTCTTCTCGGTCTCGCTTTCCCTGCTTGCGGTCGCGCTTATCATGCTGGCTCTCGAAGTCAGAATTGCGCTCAACGAATACGACCATCACGCCGCCAGCGGCGGTCATGGCGGACTCGACTGAGGAGTGGATTACGCTGGCTTGGTGCAAACGCGGTGGGAGACGTCGATCGCGCCTGCACCTCAATGGTCGGCGACGTCGAGGATCCCGAGGGTGTCCAACCCAAAAAGCATGAGTTGGACGGCAACGGCTGCCAGCAGGACCCCGAACACGACCTCTGAAATAATGAGACTGACCGGATTCAAGCGCTTCGATAGCTTGTCGATGTTGGAAAAGACCAAATAATCGAAGGCTCCCACCACCAAGACCATCCCAAGCACCAGCCCAGCGCTTGCGATGGTCTTTATCTCGGCGGACGTAATGATCAGCAAAGTGATCCCGACCGGGTTCAACAAATAGGGTATGGCGAGGGGATAGACGGCAATCTTTTTCGGGTCCGGCAGGATGTCGGTTTCCTCGGATTCGGGCTTCTTTCCCGGAGCCGAAACCATTTCGATCGCGAGAATTGCCAATATGATCGAACCGGCGACCGCAACGGCACCTCCGGTTACGTGAAGAAGACGCATGAGGAACCACCCGGTTGCGAAAAGCACGATCGCCGTGGTGACCGCGATCAATACCATCTGGCGGCCAATGGTTCGCTGCGTCGCCGTATCGAAATTTTTCGTTTTCTCAAGAAACGGGACGAGCGCGATTTTTGGACCCATCCCGATCAGTAGGAGGAGTAGAACCTTCAAGACAAGATCGAGGTCGATGACCGTGAAATCCATGGCAAACCGCTCCCTCCGCTGCCACGCAAGATCAGTCGGTTGCCACAGTGTGTAGAAGGATCAGAGAACGTTGAGAAATACCCCACTCCGCATCCTTGACGCGTAGCTCCGATCCTTCGATGTTAGCTATTACTAAATTGTTGGCAAGTTGAATGCATCGGCCTTCCGTTTTGAGGGGGTGCCACCATGGCGGACGAAGATGCTGTATCGGAGCGCTCGACCGGCGTGCCGTCAACTCATAAAGCTCGACCATCGGCCAACCCGGTGCTTCGCGTGACGCTCATCGTGATCGCGATTTGCCTCGCGCTGTTTATCTATGGTGTCGCAGCGGACCGCTACACGCCCTACACCGTGCAGGGATTGGTCCAGGCATATCTCGTCAGGATCGCCCCGGAGGTTTCTGGCCGCGTGAGCGAAGTGAATGTCTCGACAGATCAGCGGGTAGCACCCGGAGCGACACTCTTCCAGATCGATCCTGAACAATACGAGATCGCTGTCCGTCGCGCGGAGGCATATCTTCAGACGGTGGGGCAATCGATTGGCGCCTCGACTGCAGCAATCGCAACGGCTCAGGCAAAAGTAGCCGAGGCTCTTGCCCAGCGGGAGAATGCCGCCGATCAAGCGGCCCGCACCGTCGTGCTCGTCGGCAAAGGCGTACTCGCCAGGGCACGACAGATAGAGGCGCAGGCTAACCTGGACGCCGCCGAGGCGATCGTCAGGCAAGCGGAGGCCGAGCTCGAGCGAGCCACACAGGCTCTTGGCCCCGTGGGCGACGACAACCCCCAAATCCGCGAGGCCATGGCGGCATTGGCCCAGGCCAATCTGGACTTGCAAAACACCACCGTCGTGGCTCCCTCAGAGGGCGGCGCTACCAGTCTCGCCCTTGCCGCCGGACAGATGTTGGGAAAAGGTGAGACCGCAATGAGCTACCTTGACCTGAGGGAAGTATGGATCGAGGCCGCATTCAAGGAGAACAACCTGGAGAACATAACTGTCGGCGACCCCGCCGAGATCGTTCTTGATATTTTGCCGGGACGCGTCTTCTCCGGCCGCGTCTCTGCAATCGGCTACGCAGTCGGAAACCGCAGTGTCGACGTCCGAACCGGCCTGCCAAGCCCGAGGACCCAGAGCGGCTGGATTCGGTCGCCGCAGTTGATGCCGGTTCGCATTGAGTTCGACGTCGAAACCAAGCCGAACGTTCTACGATTCGGCTCCCAGGCCAATGTCATGATCTATACCAGCGACAATTCCTTTATGAACGCGATTGCCTATCTCAGGATGAGGCTGGGCGCGCTGTTGGCCTATGTCCAGTAGGTCTACCCACGCCGCGACCGCGGCCGGCAAACGAGCCGCTCTTCGCCTGGCATTCGGCGTGACGGTCTGTTTCGCATTGGTCGAGGCATTTGACTGGGACGCGACCTTCCTCGCGCCGCTCCTGGCTGCGAACATGCTCGTCAAGTTGGAACGTTACCCGAGCCTCGCCCAGGGCGTCCTGTTCGTCGTCCTGATCGCGTTATCGAGTGGCGCTGTACTACTACTCACCAACGTCCTTTCCTCATCCCCGGCGGTCCTGATCCTCGCGCTTGCGCTCTTGATGTATCTCACCTTCTACGCCCACTGGCGGGGCGCACCGGACCTGGCTACGTTTCTGCCCCAGCTTTCGGTGGTTACGATCCCTGTCATCGCGGTTCTCTCGCCTCAATTGTCAGGCCAGTTTGCGTCAACCCTTGTATCGGCCGGAATCGCCGCGCTCCTCGTCGTCTGGCTAGCCTACGCGGCGTTTCCGCCCCTGTCCGGCGGACCCGCTTCGTCCAGCGCGGCCCGACCGGCTCAACCGCCCGGGACCGCCTCCTTGAATGCGCTTCTTGACACACTCGTCCTGGCTCCGGCCCTTGCCTGGTTTATCCTCGATGCCACCGAGGTCGCCGTCGTGGCGCTAATCATCATCGTGACCTTGCTTCGCATGCGTGATGCCGAACAGTCGCTGCGGGCCGCGTTCGGCCTGATCCTTGCGAACCTGATCGGCGGCGTGGCGGCCGCGATCGTCTACAGTCTCGTAATCCTGGCGAACACGTTCCTGTTTTTCGTCACCGCATGCCTTGCCGCGAGCCTCATCTTCGCGGGACGTATCGCCACGGCAGGGGACAGAGCACCCATCTACGCGATAGCCCTTGCAACCTTCATCCTCCTCCTGGGATTGGGGATGACGCCCCTGCCGGGCGGCAGCAGCGAGTTTTTCGTGGCTCGGCTGCAAAACGTGCTCCTCGCCTCGGCCTACACGATCGGTGGCATATCGCTGACGTCCCGCTGGCGGCACGCTCACACGAGCGGTACCGAGGATCTGAACGGATCACGCGTCTGAAGAAGCAATTCGAAGGACGGTCTTGCAGGAATACCAGTCGACCCAGGATACACACGGTGGAAAGCCTTCACGGCTCTCAGCCGCCGCTCATGGTGCGACTGCAAAGAACAAGAACACCGCGAAGACAACCAAATGGACAATGCCCTGAAGCACCGTGGTCCGTCCCGTCCCCAAGGTGATCACGCTGAGGATGAGCGTTAGCCCCAACAGGACCCGGTCCTTGTCGTCCAGGCCGAGTTCGAGGGGCTGGTGGAGTATGATCGAAACGAGAACAACTGCGGGAATCGTCAAACCGATTGCCGCAAGTACCGATCCCAATGCCAGGTTCAGGCTGGTCTGCAATCGATTGGCTTGGGCGGCTCTGACTGCGGCGAGGCATTCAGGAAGCAATACGATAGCCGCAATAATGATCCCGACGACCGCCTTTGGCACTCCAAGCCAATTTATTCCTGCTTCCACCACCGGCGTCAGTGATTTCGCAAGCCCCACGACGGCGACCAGCGAGACGAGCAACAATGCTGCGCTGGCGGCGGTCGTCCTGCTTGAGGGTAATGACGCATGCGCATCCTCGTCATCGGCTTCAACCGGAAGGAAGTAGTCGCGATGCCGAACAGTCTGGACGAAAACAAATGAAACGTAGAGGACCAGCGAGACGATACCCGCGAATATAAGCTGCGCCGTGCTGAACATCGGACCGACTGACGTCGCGACGACATTTGGCACAAGCATGGTGAGGGTTGTCAAAGCAGCCAGGACGGCCAAGGCGGCGCTTGCTCCCTGGACCTGAAATCCCTGCTCATGATGGCGCATGCCACCCAACAGCAAGCATAGACCGACGATGCCGTTCATCACGATCATGACTGCGGCGAATACGGTGTCGCGTGCCAGCCCCGCCTTTTCAACTGGGGCTGAGATCATTACCGAGACGATCAGCGCAACTTCGATTATCGTGACGGCAAGTGCCAGAACGAGCGTGCCGAAGGGTTCTCCGATACGGTGAGCGACGACCTCGGCGTGATAGACGGCAACGAAAACGGTCGCGACCAGGGCTATTCCTGCAACGACAAGGATCCCAATTCCCTTGCCAAAAAAAGCTGCGGCGAACAGTACGATCCACGCGGCTAGAGGCCACGTCCATGCCCATCTCGGCGTTCTTTGAGCTGCCATAGCCGGGAAATCCCCCATTCCGTCGGCGGGCGCAGTATACGGAGCGCGAGCCTCCGTGGTCAACCAGTCACACCGCGCGGCATTCGGCGGGAAGGCGGTTCGCATCTGCCTGGATCGCTTCTGCACGAAGCGGGAAAGCCTCGAAGGTGGTCGATCACAACGACGGTTGGGCGCCGGCTGCGCCTGCCGTTCACATTCGGCGCAATCCCGCCTATTGATGAGTGCAGGCAGCTTCACTGGGTGAGCCCAGGGGAGGGGGAGGCATCATGAGCGAGACGCGACGCAAGCTGACGACCATCTTCTGCGCCGACGTGCAGGACTATACCCGCCTGATGGGTGCGGATGAGGAAGGCACGCTGGCAATGCTGAAGCGGCATCGCGATGCGATGTCGCGCCTCATCGGCTTGCACGGAGGGCGGGTGATCAATACCTGGGGTGACGGGCTGATCGCCGAATTTCCGAGCGTGGTCGAGGCGGTGCGCGCGGCGGTGGACGTTCAGAACGAACTCGCCGGCATGAACGCTTCGCGGCCAGCGGACGGGCGCATGCTGTTCCGCATCGGTATCAATCTTGGCGATGTGATTGCCGACGGCGAGGATATCTATGGAGACGGGGTCAATATCGCCGCGCGGCTGCAGGCGTCGGCGGCTGCCGGCGGTGTCGTCATCTCGAATACTGTTTACGAGCAGGTCCGCAACAAGGTGGCCGTCGGCTTCGATTTCCTCGGGCCGCTGACGGTGAAGAACGTTTCGGAGCCGGTGCCGAGCTATGCCGTGCGCATCGGGGAGGATGCCGGCGATGCCCCGCCGCCGCAAGCCGCAGCAGCGAACCGCCGGGAGGCCATTCCGGCGAAGTCCACGCCGCAACTGAACCGGAGAGTCCGGAAGATCTTTGCCGTGTTCGCATTGGTGGCGGCTGCCTTGGTGGCAATCAACCTCCTGTCCTGGCAGGGGGTTTTCTGGGCCGCCTGGCCGCTCCTCGGCCTTGCCTTCCTTTCGGCACTAATCTGGATTCGGAGCCAGGATCGTATCGACCGGCGCATGGCCACGCTGGCGGCCATTGCGCTCGGCATCGTCGCAATCAACCTGCTTTCGTGGCATGGGATATTCTGGGCAGTCTGGCCGCTTCTGGGCCTAGCCGTCGCAGCCGGCCTTCAGTGGGCGACGCGCGGCTGATTGGAGGACAGCTGGCAAAGCCAGCTGTCCTAGCTCCGCGTTGAAAACAGCGACGCAAGCGTTGGGCGCGACGAGGGCGCATTTTTCAGGCTCGGCACGACCACGAGGCGCTTGACGTCGCCGCGCTTGAAGGCGGTGAGGAAGCGGCGGTAATCCTTGAAGGATATGCAGCCGTTGGAATCGCCACGCTTGCCGAGCATGTAGGTATGGGCGAGCAAGCCGACCCGGCCGTGGATCTGCTGCGGGCCGCCGACGGGATGAAGGCGGATCGCCTCGACCCCGTGAAACAGGCTCTCACGCATGGTGAGGTCGTAGGTGTGCGGCGGCGTCGGGCCTCGCATTTTCTGGTTGACGTAACGCGGGTTGTCGCGCATGGCACCGAGCCCGGAATGCGCTTCGAGCCGTTCGCCGTTCGGCAGATAGACGGTGCCGGCTGCGATATCATAGATCGCCACGCCGGCGCGGGCGCCCGGCAGCAGCGTCGGCTTGGCGTATGCCGGCATGTCCTCGCCGTCATCTTCCGTTCGCGCATAGGCAAGCGCGGGTTCGGCGGCCGGTTCACCCTTCGGCATGGCCGGCCGCGACATCGGCAGCGGAACGTCGGTGCCGGGCGCGAGAACGAGGCCGAAAGGCTCATCGGATGCCGCCGTCTCTGCGGAGGCGGTTTCGACCGGGGCCACGGCAGGCGCAGGTTTGGCGGAAGCCGCGTCGGCAGCCGCCGTTGGGCCGGAGGCTGGTTCGATCGGCTTGGTGGCGGCGATTTCGGTCGGATGAGCGGGCTCCGGGAGTGGCACCGGAGCCGTGAAAGCCGCAGCGCTCGCAAGCACCTGCGCCTGCTGCCTCAATGCCGAAGCCATTTCGGCGCCGTTGTTGCGCTTGGCAAGCAGCGACAGGCCGCGGCGCTGCATGAGCGCGACCATATCCTTGGAGCTTTTCGGCGTGCTCTCGGCAACCATGCGGTCTGAAATCGTCGTCTTGCCGGGGAGGCGCGAGAACTTGTCGACACGGATCAGCGGGTGTGCGCCAGTGGCCGCAGAGTGAGCCGGCTTCGGGGCGATCGCAACATCGGCAATCAAATCAGGCATCGGCGGGCGCGGCATTGCAGAGGTGTGCATCGTTGCAACCGACGCGATCATCCAGGCGGATGCCGAGACGGCGACACCAATTGCAATAGTCCCGGGGATGACCCGGAGAAGTCTGACTGGTCGAAAAAAAGCCCAGCCGAAAGGGTTGACGCTTTCACACGTCTCAACAGCAAACGCCATATTACTCGGTTTCCTACGCGTCACACCGGCGCTACGAGGGACACTTCGCCGGAGCCGCTAATGAAGCAAGAGGGCAGAAATGAGGCCCAATCACCTTAGCGGCTGTCAGGGAGCATGACGCACTATGGTAACTAATTCCTTTACGCAATTCGCTATGTGTTCCGAGAACGGAGCCAGGTTGAGCCGATGCCTTTCTTTCTGCTTTAATATTAGCGAAACGTGTAATTCGTTCCCCCGTCTGTTATCGTCGCAAAGTGACGAATGGCTAAAAAAGGGGGGAACCGAATGTCTGCTGCAGTTGAATTGGGCGAAAGCGAAGTCTCACCATCCTTGCTGGTCGACGCGATGATCGCGTACGGCAAGACGGCCGCGATCAAGGCGGCCATAGAACTCGATCTCTTCACGATGATCGGCAGCGGGGATCGAACGGCGGAGGCGCTCGTGGCCACGGCCGGCGGTTCCGAACGCGGATTCCGCACCCTGTGCGACTATCTCGTCGTCAAAGGCTTCCTGACGAAGAGCGGACAAATTTACGCCCTGACGCCGTCGAGCGAGGTCTTTCTCGACCGCCGTTCGCCCGCCTATATGGGGGCTGCAATTGAGTTCATGGCGGCGCCGGAAATGGTTTCGCTGTTTCTGGACGATCCGGTGGCCTATGTCCGCAACGGCGGAGCGCTGGGGCTCGCGAATATCGCGGCAGACAATCCCGTCTGGGTGAAGTTTGCCCGCGGCATGGGCGCCTTCACGGGTGGAAGTGCTGCCGGCGTTGCGGCGGAGATCAAGGCCTGGCCCTCGCCGCCGAAAAAGGTGCTGGATATCGCAGCCGGCCCGGGCGGCTTCGGGATCGAGATCGCCAAGGCGGTCCCTTCCGCACGGATCGTGGCCTTGGACTGGGCCTCGGTGCTGGCCTTGACCAAGGAGAACGCATCGAAGGCGGGCGTCGTGGATCGGTTCAGCTTTATTTCCGGAAGCGCCTTCGAGGTGGATTGGGGCGCGGACTACGATCTCATCCTGCTCCCGAACTTCCTGCACCATTTCGATGCCGAAACCTGCGTGGACCTCCTGAAGAAGGCTCATGCCAGTCTCGGTGCCGGGGGCAAGGTCCTCGCCGTCGAGTTCGTGCCGAACGAGGACCGCGTTTCTCCCGATTTTCCGGCCGGATTCTCCTGGGTGATGCTGGCGACGACGCCGAAGGGTGATGCCTTCACCAAGAGCGAACTGGCGGAGATGGGGCGGAGCGCCGGGTTCGACGACATGGTCACCAAGGAACTGCTGCCGTCGCCGGCAACCATGATCACCTTTGAATAGTGGTTCTTCCGGCGAACGGTTGGCGCTATGCCCGCTCCATGACATAGCTGCCGGGGGCTTCCTCGATGGCGTTGAGTGCTGTGCCGCCAGGTTTGCGCGCAGGGACGCGCTTGGCGTCCTTCGCCTCGATCCAGGCCTGCCAGTGGGGCCACCAGGAGCCGCGGGTTTCCTCGGCCTTGGCGAGCCAGGCGTCGTATTCGCCCTTGGCGGGGCCGCCGGTCCAATACTGGTATTTGTTCTTGGCGGGCGGATTGACGACGCCGGCGATATGGCCCGAGCCGGCGAGCACGAAATCGACCTTGCCGCCGAAAAACCGGCTGCCAAGGAAGACCGATTTTGGGGGCGCGATATGATCTTCGAGCGTCGCGATATTGTAGATCGGGATCTTCACGTCCTTGAGCGACACCGCCTTGCCGTCGAGGATCATCTCGTCGGCGGTCAGCGCATTCCTGAGATAGCAGTTGCGCAGGTAGAAGGCGTGGTTGGCGGCTGCCATGCGGGTGGAATCGGCGTTCCAGAACAAAAGGTCGAAGGGCAGCGGCATCTCGCCCTTCAGGTAGTTGTTGACGAAATACGGCCAGATCAATTCCGAGGCGCGCAGCATGTTGAAGGCGGTCGCCATCTTCGAGCCATCGAGATAGCCGGTGGCCGTCATATGGTCTTCGAGCGCCTTCAGTTGCTCCTCGTCGACGAAGACCTTGAGGTCGCCCGCATGGGTGAAATCGACCTGCGTGGTAAAAAGCGTCGCGGTTTTGATGCGCTTGTTCTTTTCCTTGCCATGGAGCGCCAGCGTCGCCGCGAGCAGCGTGCCGCCGACGCAATAGCCGATGGCATTCACGTCCTTCTCGCCGGTCGCCTTTTCGATCGTTTCCAGCGCGAAATCGATGCCTTCGCGGGCATAGGCCGTCCAATCCTTGGCGGCATGGCGGGCATCAGGATTGACCCAGGAAATGACGAACACCGTCTGGCCCTGGTCGACGCACCATTTGATGAAGGATTTCTCGGGATTGAGGTCGAGAATGTAGAATTTGTTGATCCAGGGCGGGCAGATGAGGAGAGGGCGCTTCAGCACCGTCTCAGTGGCTGGCTCATACTGGATGACCTGGCAAATCTCGTTCTGGGCGATGACCTTCCCCGGTGTCAGCGCCATGTCCCGGCCGACGGCGAATTTTGTCATGTCTGTCTGGCGGAGTTTCAGGTCGCCGCCGCCCGCCACGATGTCTTCTGCCAGCATTTGCATGCCGCGCACCAGGTTTTCGCCGCTGGTTGCGACCGTTTCGCGGTAGAGCTGCGGATTGGTGGCGACGAAGTTGCTCGGCGAAAGGGCGGCGGTGATCTGCTTCACGTAGAAGCCGGCCTTGTGCTTCGTGTGCTCGTCAAGGCCTTCGGTCTCTGCGACGATCTTCTCCGCCCAGTCGGCGGTGATGAGATAGATCTGGCGCAGGAAATCGAAGAAAGGGTTCTTCTGCCAATCGGGATCGGCAAAGCGCCTGTCGTGGCGCTGCGGCTCCGGCTCCGGAGGCTCGCCCTGGATGCGCTGCATCGAGCGCATCCAAACGCCGAAATAGCTGCTCATCAGCTGGGTCTGCGCCTCGAAGGTGCGGCGCGGATCGGACATCCAGTATTCGGTGACCTTGGAGAGCGTCTTGACCATGTCGGTCATCGGCGCGGCAAGCCTCTCATTGATCTCGCCGCTCTCGCGCGGGGCAAGCCAGGCGGAGGCCGCCTTGCCGAGATTCTCCAGGGCGCGGGCGATGTTCTTCGCCATCGCCTCGGGATCCTTCACGAGGTAGGGATCGAGGCTTGGTGCCTCGAAGCCTGGAGCCTTCGCCTTGTTGTCGCTGTCGGTCACGCTTTTCCCCCGCGGCAGCAATCGTCTCTTAATCAGTTGTACATCGTCCGCGATCAAGAAAACAAGTTCAACGCAAGCCCGCCCGTGCTATTGCTTTGTCGCTGCAACGAATTTAACAGTCGCTAAGGCTTCAGGATTTGAAAGATCTGGCATGACGACGAACCGCATCACTGGCATTGCAATCGCAACCGGCATGGCACTCGTCGCCGCGGCCGCGGCGGCGATGCTTGCCGGATGCACGTCGACGCCGGAACAGAAGGCGGCCGCCGCTGCGCGGCGAGCGCCGCCGACGGCTGTCGTCATGACGGCGACGAAGGGCGAGGAGCCGACGCAAAGCAGCCTGTCCCATTATCCGGACGGATATCCGGGCTTTGGCGCGCCGCTGACGGCCGCAAACACGCAGATGAGCAACGAGGAAGCCGCAGGCCTTCAGAAGCAGCTTTCAGCGCTCGTCGCCCAGCGCAAGGCGGGCACCATTTCGGAAGCCGAGTATCAGCGGCGCGTGGCGGAATTCAGAAAGCTTGCCGCCGAGCACGGCGCCGACGCGCTTTCTGCAATCGGCAATTAAGGCTTGCCTGCCAGGCGATTTGGACGCAAAGCCTTCCGCAGCCGGCGGGAGAGATGAATTTCCCGATAAAATACGTTTGTTGCGGCTGTTCGTCAAAGAATCGCCGCGTCACGAAAGTCTGATGAATACGGCTCTTGCGATTCTGAAGTTCGTGTCGCAAGCAGCCGGGAACAAACGAACTTCGAGCGCGGCCATGGTGGCCGCATTTCCATGGGGAAAGAGATGGAAGAGTTTCACAAAGTCCGGCGTTTGCCGCCTTACGTTTTCGAACAGGTCAACCGTTTGAAAGCGAGCGCGCGAGCGGGCGGCGCCGATATCATCGATCTCGGCATGGGAAACCCCGATCTCCCGACACCTCAGGCGATCGTCGACAAGCTGTGCGAGGTGGTCCAGGACCCGCGCACGCATCGTTATTCTTCTTCCAAAGGTATTCCGGGCCTTCGCCGCGCGCAGGCCGCCTACTACGCCCGCCGCTTCGGCGTAAAGCTCAATCCGGATACGCAGGTCGTTGCGACGCTCGGCTCCAAGGAAGGCTTCGCCAACATGGCGCAGGCCATCACCGCGCCGGGCGACGTCGTGCTCTGCCCGAACCCGACCTATCCGATCCATGCCTTCGGCTTCCTGATGGCAGGCGGCGTGATCCGCTCGATCCCGGTCGAGCCGGACGAAAGCTTCTTCCCGCCGCTGGAGCGGGCAGTGCGCCATTCGATCCCGAAGCCGCTGGCGCTGGTCCTCAACTATCCGTCCAACCCGACGGCCTTCGTCGCGACGCTCGATTTCTACAAAGACGTCATCGCCTTCGCGAAGAAGCACGACATCATCGTGCTGTCTGACCTTGCCTATTCTGAAATCTATTTCGATGGCGAGCCGCCTCCGTCGGTTCTGCAGGTGCCGGGCGCAATCGATGTTTGCGTCGAGTTCACCTCGATGTCGAAGACCTTCTCCATGCCCGGCTGGCGCATGGGCTTTGCTGTCGGCAACGAGCGCCTCATCGCGGCACTGACGCGCGTGAAGTCCTATCTCGACTACGGCGCCTTCACGCCGATCCAGGTTGCCGCGACCCATGCGCTGAATGGCGACGGTTCCGACATCGCGGAAGTGCGCAACGTCTACAAGCGCCGCCGTGACGTCATGGTCGAGAGCTTCGGAAAAGCCGGTTTCAACGTGCCGCCGCCGGCTGCGACGATGTTTGCCTGGGCCAAGATTCCGGAGAAGTTCCGCCATCTCGGTTCGCTGGAATTCTCCAAGCTTCTCGTCGAGAAGGCAGACGTCGCGGTTGCGCCGGGCGTCGGCTTCGGGGAGCAGGGTGACGACTACGTGCGTCTCGCACTCGTGGAAAACGAGCACCGCATCCGTCAGGCCGCGCGCAACATCAAGAAGTTCCTATCGACGGCCGACGAGACGATGCATAACGTTATCTCGCTCAACGCACACCGCTGATAACATCACCGCAACGGCAGCCGCTTTCCGGCGGCTGCCCCTCGTAAGACACTCAGGATCTCTCCATGGCAGACGCCCTCAAAATCGGCATTGCGGGCCTTGGCACCGTTGGTGCCTCGCTCGTCCGTATCATTCAAAACCGCAGCAACGAACTGGCTGCAACGTGCGGACGGCCGATCATGATTACCGGCGTTTCGGCCCGCGACAAGACGAAGGACCGTGGCCTTCATCTGGCCGGCATCGAGTGGTTCGACCGGCCGGAAGAGCTGGCCGAAAAAGGCGATATCGACGTTTTCGTCGAACTGATCGGCGGCGTGAACGGTGCGGCGAACAGCTCTGTGCGCGCCGCACTCGAACGCGGTCTCCACGTGGTAACCGCTAACAAGGCGCTGCTTGCCTACCACGGTGTCGAACTGGCGAAGATCGCGGAAGAAAAGGGGACGCTGCTGAATTTCGAAGCCGCTGTGGCAGGCGGCATTCCGGTGATCAAGGCGCTGCGTGAATCGCTGACCGGCAACACGATCTCGCGCATCTACGGCATCATGAACGGCACCTGCAATTACATCCTGACCAAGATGGAAAAGGAGGGCCTCTCCTTTGCGGACTGCCTGAAGGAAGCTCAGCGTCTCGGCTATGCGGAGGCCGATCCGGCCTTCGACATCGAGGGCAACGATACCGCGCACAAGCTCTCGATCCTGACGACGCTTGCCTTCGGCAACCAGATCGCAGCCGACGACATCTATCTTGAAGGCATCACCAACATCTCGATCGACGATATCCATGCGGCGGCCGACCTTGGCTATCGCATCAAGCTGCTCGGGGTGGCGCAGCGCACCGAGACCGGTATCGAGCAGCGCGTGCATCCGACCATGGTGCCGGTCGATTCCGTCATCGCCCAGGTCGACGGCGTCACCAATGCCGTGGCGATCGAATCCGACATTCTCGGCGAACTGCTGATGGTTGGCCCCGGTGCAGGCGGCAATGCGACGGCATCCGCCGTGCTCGGCGATATCGCCGACATCGCAAAGAGCCAGCCGGGCGCACAGCGCGTGCCTGTTCTCGGCCATCCGGCGAAGTCGCTCGAGCCCTATCGCAAGGCGCGGATGCAGAGCCACGAGGGCGGCTATTTCATCCGCCTCACCGTGCTCGACCGCACCGGCGTCTTCGCGAGCGTCGCCACGCATATGGCGGAAAACCATATCTCGCTGGAATCCATCGTACAGCGTTCGCAGCAGCATCTGGCACCGTCGCACCACCAGACGATCATCCTGGTCACGCATGCGACCATGGAGGATTCCGTGCGCAACGCGGTCGCCGCCATCAAGGGCGAGGAATACCTCGTCGGCGAGCCGCAGGTGATTCGCATCGAGCGCCCCAAGGAAGACTGAGTCTCTGTAAAGCGACTTTGCCCGAGCGACGCGGACGCGGTGCTTTCGCGTCCGTCCACAGCTAAGGCGAGCCCCCATGCCCAAAACCGTTGTGTGCTCTCCCAAAGCCGCATAAATCTGCCCATACCGTCCAGTCCCGGAGCGGTGACAAGCGATGGCGATCAGTGAGGGCATGGTGGACATAGCCGCCGATCCGGTACAGCGGGCGTTTCTGGGGGTGGAGAAATCCGCGCTCGATAATCGCTGGGTATCGCGCCTGGATCAGGCCGCCCAGAACCGCGCGCTGGCGATGTCCCAGATGCACGGCTTGCCGGACCTGATTGCGCGGGTGCTTGCCGGCCGGGGCGTCGGCGTAGACGAGGCTGTCGAGTTTCTCGATCCGACGATCCGCAGCCTGATGCCCGATCCCTATACGCTGACGGATTGCGAGAAGGCGGCAAAGCGCCTGGTCGAGGCGATTAGGCGCGGCGAGAACGTCGCGATCTTCGGCGACTATGACGTCGACGGTGCGGCCTCCTCGGCGCTGATGTACCGCTTCCTCACGCATTTCGGCGTGAAGGCCAATATCTACATTCCCGATCGCATCTTCGAAGGCTACGGACCCAACCCGGCTGCAATCAACCAGCTGATTGACAACGGCGCCCAACTGATCGTGACCGTCGATTGCGGGTCGACCAGCATCGAGGCTCTGGCGGCCGCCGAAAAGCGGAATATCGACGTCGTCGTCATCGATCACCACCAGGTGACGCACGAGCTGCCGCATTGCCACGCGCTGGTGAACCCCAACCGCGAGGATGATCTTTCGGGGCAGGGGCATCTCTGCGCCGCGGGGGTCGTGTTTCTCGTTCTCGTGGCGACGCTGCGGCTGCTGCGGGAAGCCGGTGACAAGCGCATTCTGGCGATCGACCTGCTGAAATGGCTGGACATCGTGGCGCTGGCGACGGTCTGCGATGTCGTGCCGCTCAAGGGATTGAACCGGGCCTATGTCGTGAAGGGACTGGTTGCCGCGCGCCACCAGACCAATCCAGGGCTTGCAGCGCTCTTTCGCAAAGCCGGGCTTTCCGGGCCGGTGAGCCCCTATCATTTCGGCTTCCTCATCGGTCCGCGCATCAATGCTGGCGGCCGTATCGGTGATGCCGCACTCGGCAGCAGGCTGCTGACGCTCGACGATGCCGGCGAGGCGGAGGTGATCGCCCAGCGGCTGGACGAGCTCAATCGCGAACGCCAGGCGATGGAAGCGGCGATGTTGCAGGAAGCCGAGGCAGAGGCGCATGCCGAGTACGGCGACGGCGAGGGTGCGTCGGTGATCGTCACCGCCGGAGACAAGTGGCATCCGGGCATCGTCGGGCTGCTGGCGGCGCGTCTGAAGGAGAAGTTCAAGCGCCCGGCCTTTGCCATCGCCTTCGATCCGTCCGGCCGCGGAACGGGCTCCGGCCGCTCGATCAACGGCTTCGACATGGGCAGGATGGTGCGCGCCGCGGTCGACGAGGGTCTGCTTCTCAAGGGAGGCGGCCATGCTATGGCCGCGGGCCTGACGGTCGAGCGGGAAAAGCTCGGAGCCCTGCGCAATTTCTTCACCGAGCGGGCCGAGAAAACCGTCTCCGCGCTGGTCGCGAACGAGACGCTGAAGATCGACGGCGCGATCGGCGCCAGCGGCGCCACCATCGACCTGATCGACAGGCTGGAAACGGCCGGGCCCTATGGTTCGGGGCATTCGCAGCCGGTCTTCGCCGTGCCGGCACATCGGCTGCGCGACGCACGAATGGTCGGCGAGAGGCATGTGAAGGTGACGCTCGAGGCCATGGACGGCGCGCGCCTCGACGGCATCGCCTTCCGGGCGGCCGAGACCTCGCTCGGCAACCTGCTGCTCAATTCCCGCGGGGCAAATCTGCATGTCGCGGGGATGCTCGGCGCGGACCACTATCAAGGAGCGCGCCGCATCCAGCTGCGCGTCTGCGACGCGGCGCCCGCGAGATAGTCAGCGCTCTGACGCCAGCTTCGACAGATACTGTCCATAAGCGCTCTTGCCGAACTTTTCAGCGAGCTTTACGAGTTCGTCCTGTGAGATGTAACCCATGCGCCAGGCGACTTCCTCGGGGCAGGCGACCTTGAAGCCCTGCCGCTTTTCGAGCGTGCTGACGAAACCCGCTGCGTCGAGCAGACTGTCCGGGGTGCCGGTATCGAGCCAGGCAAAGCCCCGGCCCATCAGTTCCACGAAGAGCTGTCCGCGCTCGAGATAGGCGCGATTGATGTCGGTGATCTCCAGCTCACCGCGCGGTGACGGCTTCAGATTGGCCGCGATATCGACCACCTGCTGGTCGTAGAAATAGAGACCCGTCACTGCCCAGTTCGATTTGGGCTGCCTGGGCTTTTCCTCGATCGAAAGCGCATTCATCTTCGCGTCGAAGCCGACGACGCCATAGCGTTCCGGGTCGGTGACGTGATAGGCGAACACGGTTGCCCCTTCCTTTCGGCTCGTCCCCGATTTCATGATTTCGGGCAGCCCGTGCCCGTAAAAGATGTTGTCGCCGAGGACCAGCGCGGAACTGTCGCCATGCAAGAAATCGGCGCCGATGATGAAGGCCTGGGCAAGGCCATCCGGGCTCGGCTGTACGGCATAGGTGAGCGAAATGCCCCATTGCGAGCCGTCGCCGAGAAGGCGCTTGAAGGCTTCGGCATCATGCGGCGTGGTGATGATCAGGATGTCCCTGATGCCGGCAAGCATCAGCGTCGTCAGCGGATAATAGATCATCGGCTTGTCATAGACGGGCATCAACTGTTTCGAGACAGCCTGGGTGATCGGATGCAAGCGCGATCCCGTGCCGCCGGCGAGAATAATTCCCTTCATGCTCTCTCTCTAAATTGCTTTGTTAAAAGCTCTTGTGTGACGACTTTTATGGACTGCTTCCAGTCGGGCAGCCGGATCCCGTATGTTCTGGCGAGCTTGTCTCCGCTGAGGCGCGAGTTGGCGGGGCGCTTGGCCGGTGTCGGATAGTCCGCCGTCGTGATGCGCTCGACGCCGATGCTCCTGCCGCCAGATTCATGGAGTTCGGCGAAGATCGCCTCGGCGAAATCCGCCCAGTTCGCCTCGCCACTGCCGGTCAGGTGAAAGGTGCCGCGCAGGGAGGGCGAGGGGTCCGTCTTGATACGGGCGGCGATCGCGAGGATCGCGTCGGCAATATCGAGCGCCGAAGTCGGGCAGCCTGCTTGATCGGCGACGACGCGCAAATGATCGCGCGTCTCGGAAAGGCGCAGCATGGTCTTGAGGAAATTGGCGCCGAAGGGGGAATAGACCCATGCGGTGCGCAGGATGACGTGGTCGGGGGTCGCCGCCGCCACCGCCTGCTCGCCGGCGAGCTTCGAGCGGCCGTAGACGGAGATCGGCCCCGTCGCATCCTCTTCGGAATAGGGCGATGCCTTGTCGCCGCTGAAGACGTAGTCGGTCGACAAGTGGATGATCGGCACCCCGATCTTGGCGGCCGCTTCGGCAACGGCGCCGCCGCCTGCAGCGTTGACGGCAAAAGCGAGCTCCGGCTCGCTCTCGGCCTTGTCGACGGCCGTATAGGCGGCGGCCGAGACAATGACGTCCGGCCGCAGATCCGAGAGCGCGGCCGCGATGCCTGCGGGGTCCGCGAGATCCATTTCCGGACGTCCGACGGCGATGATATCGATGCCCTTTTCGGCACCGCGCCTCAGCAGCGATTGGACAACCTGGCCCTGCTTACCCGTCACGGCGATGCGCATCTGTCACCGTTCCTTGAAAATGCCGAGGCGTTCGCCGGAATAGACGTTTTCGCGAAGCGGCCTCCACCACCACGCGTTATCGAGATACCAGTGCACCGTTTTCTCGATCCCGGTTTCGAAGGTCTCCTGCGCCTTCCATCCGAGTTCGCCTTCCAGCTTCGACGCATCGATCGCATAGCGCGCATCGTGCCCCGGCCTGTCGGTCACATGGGCAATCAGGCGCGCATGCGGTGCCTTGTCCTTGTAGATGTCGTCGAAGATCGCGCAGATGCGTTGAACGACATCGATGTTCCTGCGCTCGTTGCGGCCGCCGACATTGTATTTTTCGCCGGGGCGCCCCCTGGAGGCGATCGTGAACAGCGCCCGGGCGTGGTCCTCGACATAGAGCCAGTCGCGGACATTCGCCCCGTTGCCATAGACCGGCAGAGGCTTGCCCTCCAACGCATTCAGGAGAATCAACGGAATGAGCTTTTCCGGAAAGTGGTAGGGGCCGTAGTTGTTGGAGCAGTTGGAGACGACGACCGGCAGGCCGTAGGTGCGGTGCCAGGCGATTGCCAGATGGTCGCTTGCGGCCTTGGAGGCAGAGTAGGGCGAGGACGGATCGTAAGGCGTCGTCTCCTCGAAGAGGCCCTCGTCGCCGAGCGAGCCGTAGACTTCGTCCGTCGAGACATGCAGGAAGCGGAAGGCGCTCCTACGCCCAGCCTCGAGCCCATCCCAGTAGTGCCGCGCAGCATCCAGCAGGGCGAAGGTGCCGACGACGTTGGTCTGGACGAAATCGGCGGCGCCGGAGATCGATCGATCGACGTGGCTCTCGGCGGCGAGATGCATCACCATCTCCGGGCCGAAGGCGCCGAACGCCTCCTGCATCCTGGCGCGGTCGCAGATGTCGGCATGCAGGAATCGATAGTTCGGGGCCGATTCGACGGATTTCAGCGATGCCAGATTGCCGGCATAGGTCAGCTTATCAACGTTCAGCACCTCAGCGCCGATCTCGCGGACGAGATAGCGCACCAATGCCGATCCGATGAAACCCGCACCACCCGTGACCAATATGCGCATGGTGGATCAATCCTTCGGCTGCGTTCGTGAATAGGAAAAGTGGCTCGGCACGTCGGCGAGGCGCGGCAGCGACCTATCCTTGTCGGACAGGACCATGTCTTTCTCGTCCACGGGCCAGCGAATGCCGATCGCCGGATCGTTCCATGCGACGCCGCGATCATGCTGCGGACTGTAGGGCGCGGTCACTTTGTAGCTGATGATGCTGTTCGGCTCGAGCGTTGCGAATCCATGCGCGAAGCCGGGCGGTACCCAGAGCTGCATGCCGTTTTCCGGCGAGAGCTCCCGAGACTGCCATTGGCCGAAGCTTGGCGATCCCGTGCGGATGTCGACCGCGACATCCATGATGCGGCCCGCAAGACATCGCACCAGCTTGCCCTGCGCGAAGGGCGGTGTCTGGAAATGCAGCCCCCTGACGGTGCCGGGCTGTGCCGAAAGCGATTCGTTGTCCTGGACGAACGTGACGTCCGCCACATTCTCGCGGAACCAGGCATCCTTGAAGACTTCTGAAAAGTAACCCCGATGATCCCCGAAGCGCGGCGGCGTGATCGCCACGACGCCCTCGATGGCTGTCGTTTCAATATGCATGAACGGCTCCCCTCTGCTGCCTTCGTCAGGCAGCGGCCTTCATCACGCTCATCAACATTTCCGCCTGCGAGCGGCTCTGCATGGCCGCAAAGCCCCTTGCGGCAATAGCCTCGCGCTCGGCTGCATCGGCAATCAGCTGATGGCAGCGCTCGATCATGCCGTGATACGGCGCAATTGCCAAGCCGCTAATAAACGGCTCAAGGTCCGGATCGCCGACATCGCCCTCTGTCAGTACGCAGGCGCGGTTTGCGAGGAGATAGGATACACGCACGATTTCGAAGACGCCGCTTTCATAGTGATGGATATTGATCACGACCTTCGCACGTGC